>CAZVLC010000353.1:0-1979 GCA_964627885.1 uncultured Peptococcaceae bacterium | reverse complement strand
TGTTTTTGACTGATGATTCTTGGTATGTTGTGAGAAACACGCCGGGAGTTACTGGTTTTGTGGGTACCGGTTCTAAACCTATCCCATTGCTGGAGACGGAAATAGCTAATATTCTCAAGCATATGGGTATGGATGAAGCAAAGCCTAAAGCAATATTTAGCGTTGGCGAAAGTGTAAGAGTTAAAGATGGCCCATTCCAGAATTTTACCGGAAATATCGAGGAAGTATTTCCGGATAAAGGCAAGATTAAGGTACTCGTAGCCATGTTTGGAAGGGAAACACCTGTTGAATTGGATTACGGACAGGTGCAAAAATTGGAATAGGATTAAAAGCTTAAATTTTGAGTGGGAGGGTTAACAACCCGTTAATATACCACATTACGTCTAAGGAGGTGTACCTACATGGCTAAGAAAGTCGTAGGCTTTATTAAATTGCAGTGTCAGGCTGGGAAAGCTACCCCTGCTCCTCCTGTTGGCCCGGCTTTGGGGCAACATGGTGTTAATATTATGCAGTTTTGTAAAGAGTTTAACGAAAAGACTGCAAAGCAGGCAGGCATGGTGATTCCTGTAGAAATTACGGTTTATGCAGACCGATCTTTTACTTTTATCTGTAAAACTCCGCCGGCCGCTATTCTGCTAAAAAAAGCGGCGGGAATTGAAACGGCTTCCGGCGAACCGAACAAGAAAAAGGTTGCGAAAGTATCTCGGACAAAAGTTCGGGAAATTGCCGAAACGAAAATGCAAGACCTTAATGCTGCTTCTGTAGAAGCTGCAATGCGAATGGTTGAAGGAACAGCCCGTAGCATGGGTATTGAAATTATTGAAGGGTAATGTTCCGGTGGGAGGAGAAATCCGACAAGACCACAAAGGAGGAAGGATTAATGACCAATAATGGTAAAAGGTATGAAGATGCCGTAAAACAAATCAATAATGAGTTATATGAACCGCAGGCCGCATTGGAACTGGTGAAAACGCTGGCCAAAGCAAAATTTGATGAAACTATCGATGTGGCGTTCCGTTTAAACCTGGATCCTCGGCACGCTGATCAACAGGTTCGTGGTGCGGTTGTATTGCCGCATGGCACAGGGAAAACTCGGACGGTTTTGGTGTTCGCCAAGGGCGAGAAAGCTAAAGAGGCTGAGGGAGCCGGCGCTGATTTTGTTGGTGCTGATGATGTTGTTGAAAAGATTCAAGGTGGTTGGTTTGGCTTTGATGTAGCGGTCGCTACCCCTGATATGATGGGCGTTGTGGGTAAACTGGGAAAACTTTTAGGACCGAAAGGCTTGATGCCAAATCCCAAAGTGGGAACAGTTACTTTCGATGTAGTGAAAGCCATTAAAGAGATCAAAGCCGGCAAAGTGGAATACCGTGTGGAAAAAACCGGTATCGTACATGCTCCTGTGGGGAAAGCCTCATTTACCTTGGAAATGTTGCAAGAGAATTTCCAAACCATAGCTGAAGCGATTATTAAGGCTAAGCCATCCGGCGCTAAGGGACAGTATATTAAAAGCGTGGCGCTCTCTTCCACGATGGGACCGTCAGTAAAGCTAAACCCCTTAAAACTGGTTTAAATTTGGTTTAATCTTAGTATAAATTGAATAAAGTAAAAAGATCCGACTGTAGAAAGCAGGTGCCGATGTGTGCGGTTTAAAGACAAAGCCTGCCGAGGTTAATTGAGCCTATTATTTGGTTAATAGATTCTAACCCTTGTTTTTCTACGCGGGTTAGAATTTTTACTTTTTATCCTGATGAGAAAGGAGGCGTATACCTTGCAAAGTCTCGCACAAAAAAAGCAGGTTGTGGCTGAAATAAAAGAAAGTCTTAGCCGAGCCCAATCAGTTACGATTATTGAATATCGTGGCTTGACCGTTAGCGAAATCACGGAATTAAGAGCTAAGTTTAGAGCGAGTGGGGTTAAAATGAAGGTATTGAAGAATACCTTGGTTAAATTAGCTGCTGATGACTATGGAGTATCGGGGC
>CAZVLC010000352.1:0-1996 GCA_964627885.1 uncultured Peptococcaceae bacterium | reverse complement strand
GCCATATACCGCTCCATCAGTAACGTCATGGGATTCTCCCGCCGTATCAAGATACTGCAGGTTTAATTTATTGTTGCTTCCGCTGATAAAACTGCCTCCCTCAGTAAAAACACTTTGATCGGTAATTTGCACCGTATTATTGCTCCCGGTATTTTCCGTTTGTAAAAAGAATCGATCGGCGGTCGCATCATACATCGCCACCACACCAATATCCGCCTGATTAATCTCTTTGACGAGATCATTCATGGTGACGTTACTTAAATCGGTTTTATTGATGGTGACTGTGCCTAAATTGGTGGTAATCGTAAAATCAAGCGTATCCGTCTCGGCCAGTCCAAACTGCGTAGCCAGATTATCCTTGGCGCCCACCGAAACCGCCTCGCCACTGGCTGACGACCAATTCGAGGCTAAGCGATGAACCTGCAGCTCATACGAACCGGTGACCGCGTTAGCATTAGCCTTCAACGTGGCAAGCTCCTCATTGGAAAGCGAAGCTTTTTTCACCCAATCAAGACTATTCACCGAACTGGATAATAACGCTCCCGAAGTTGTTGTCTTCGAGAGACCAAACTCTTTCTTCGTCTCCAGAATAAAGTTGGCAAAAAGCCGATTGACTTCCTGATAGGCCTCTTGACGCCAGGAAAGCAATTCTTTGTTCTGCGTCACTTTATCCACCCGGGTGCGTTCTGCCCGCATCATCTCGCCCACCAGTTGGTCAATATCCATCCCCGAAGCTAAACCGCCGATCCGCATGTTCATCTGAAAACACCTCCTGCTTACACCTTTTCATCCACAAACAAGCCGGCCAATTCGATCATTTTGGCAACCATATCCAGGATTTTTTCGGGTGGGATTTCCCGAATGACCTCATCGTTTTTATAGATCTTCACCATAATCTGCCGCGTCTCCTCGTGAATCGAAAACTCGACCCGCGTGTCATAATACTGCAGTTTTTGATTGGCCTTTTCGATGGCCGTAATCACTTCCGCTTCTGATACTTCTTTATGCTCAGCTTGCTGTTCGGGTCTGTGCCCATCTGTCCTCGCCTGAGGCTGCTGCTCTTTGATCCGCGGTAATAATGATTCGGCCGCAGGCATTTTTACCACAGCTGTCGTTGCCATATTCGCACCGTCAACCCGCATAATAATCCCTCTTTCCTTACATAATATTCTAACATATATATCGAGCAAAATCGTCAAAAAGTTTAGTGATATCAAAAATTTTCGTTATATAGTGATAAAACGGGTCAGGAATTTCCTGGCCCGTTTTGAGAATAAAACCAACCTACCGGAGTAATTGCAATACGCCTTGCGGCTGTTGGTTCGCCTGTGCCAACATCGCCTGTGAAGCCTGCATCAGGATCGAATTCTTGGTGAATTCCATCATTTCCTGTGCCATATCGACGTCACGAATACGCGATTCGGCAGCTGTCAGGTTCTCAGCAGATGTGGAAAGGTTATTAATGGTATGTTCCAACCTGTTCTGATAAGCACCGAGTTTGGAACGCTGCGCCGAAACCTCTTCCAGTGCTTCTTCGATGGAAGTTAAGGCCGCAGTAGCATTAGCCACAGTACTAACATTAGTAGCGTTTAATTTGGTCGTACCTCCTAAAGCAGTGGAACGCATGTCGCCAATGGAAATCAACATGGATTGTCCGTCATTAGCCCCGATTTGCAAGGATAAACCACTACCCGCCGCAACCGCAAACGTATTGGTAGCAGCAATATCGCCATCCAAAGCCGCATTGACTTTTACGGTAATCCCTAAAGAAGCGAATTCGATTTCAGCCGTATTAAACCCAGTCGGTGGTGTCAGTTTGATGGATTCCGATTTAGATTGTGACGCACTGGATAAAGTTAATGTTGTCGTGTCTAGATCATAAGCGAGCGTGTAATCAGCTGCGGCGGAAGCGCCATTATTAACAATGTCCACAATACCGTTTGCAGCTACCAAACTTGCTCCGACACTTGATACCGCCCCGGTAGCAATAGTTCCG
>CAZVLC010000351.1:0-1998 GCA_964627885.1 uncultured Peptococcaceae bacterium | reverse complement strand
CGATAAAAAGGTATTCATAATCACTCCTGAACTGCAAGTTGAAAGGATTTGCCTTACCGAGTAAACTACTGCCGGGTACTATGACAATATGTTTAGCATATCTCATAGTAAATGGCCACCGTTATATGGCCGGAGTTCGGAGCACCTAATAATCGCTCCCGACTCACAGAATCTGTAGATGTGAATCTGCAGAAAATTAAGGTGGTACTACGATGATAATCTCTCGTCCTTAAGATGCATTAGATGTGTCTTAAAGACGAGAGATTTTTTATTTTACTTTTACTTTTACTTTTGTTTTTAAATTTAAAATAAGGATACAAAGGAGAAAGATGTAAAATGAACATTATTCCAATGGAAGACCTAATCAAAGCCAATCAAGCGCTAAAAGGGGTTGTTCAGGAAACGCCTTTGCAAAAAAATGCGGTCCTATCTGAAAGATACGACTGTAATATCTTTCTGAAGAGAGAAGATCTGCAGGTCGTGCGCTCTTTCAAGATTCGGGGTGCCTTTAATCTCATGCAGAATTGCCCCTTCGAACTGCTCAAAAACGGTGTTGTATGTGCCAGTGCGGGCAACCACGCCCAAGGGGTCGCTTTTTCCTGCCGTTATCTGCAGGTTCCGGGGAAAATCTTCATGCCCGCGACTACTCCCCGGCAAAAGCTTACCCAAGTCTTACGTTTTGGCGGCAAGTATGTCGAAACCGTTTTGATCGGAGATACCTTTGACGATTCGGCCTTTGAGGCAAAAAAATGCTGTGAAAAAGAAAACAAGATCTTTGTTGATCCCTTTAATGATCCGCAAATAATTGCCGGCCAGGGTACAGTGGGAATCGAAATTATGAATCAAAGTAAAACTGCTCCGGACTTCGTGTTCGCTACAATTGGCGGCGGTGGGCTTATTTCCGGCATTGGTTCCTATATCAAAAATATCAGCCCCGCCACAAACATCATTGGGGTAGAACCTGAAGGAGCAGCCTCTATGAAAAAATCCCTTGAGGAGCAGAAAGTAGTTCCCCTTGAAACGGTAGATAAATTTGTGGACGGCGCCGCGGTCAAACGAGTCGGTGATATAACCTTTGCCATCTGTCAGAACGTCCTTGATGATATTGTGGTCGTACCGGAAGGAAAAGTATCTACGAGCATCCTCGAACTCTATAACGAAAATGCCATTGTTGCTGAACCGGCCGGTGCCCTGCCGATTGCTGCCCTGGATTTTTACCGGGAAAAAATCAAAGGGAAAAATGTTGTTTGTGTAATCAGCGGTGGTAATAATGACATTGAGCGGATGCAGGAAATTAAAGAAAGGTCCCTGCTTTACGAGGGACTTAAACATTACTTTATTATTCGGATGCCGCAACGTCCCGGTGCTCTCCGCGAATTCGTGGTAGACATTTTAGGGACAAATGACGATATTACTCATTTTGAATACACCAAAACCAACAACAAAGAAAAGGGTCCTGTCTTAGTCGGTATTGAAGTGAACAAAAAAGAGGATTATCATGTCTTACTTAAAAAAATGCAGAGCAAAGGCTTTCAATACACCGAACTTAACGGGAATAATGAACTGTTTAATCTTCTGGTGTAAAGCAGGCCTTGATCATTTGGCTACCTGCTCAGCAAAGTCATTAATCCAGTGAATCCTATCGGCATATGATTGTAAATCCGGCGAAACGCCTCCTCTAAACACGCACAGTTCGATTCTTTTCTGTAAATATTCCTTGACATGAGCCACGCAATCTTCCAAATCGCCATCTCCGGTGGATAGAAGCAAATTTGCATAGTTTTGCTGATAAGCTAACTTCACAATTAATGTAGCAAGCCCAACGTCTACCCCTTTTTGCACCTGATAATTAAATTTTCTTTCACAATAAGGGCATTTATATTCCTCTTCTTTTAATTTATATAATTTCACGATAAACTGCGGTCCATCAGGTCTGGCCGTCTTGAGCCACGAATGAAAACCATTCTGATTGTCATTGGGGGGGTTCTGCGAAGAGTT
>CAZVLC010000350.1:0-2018 GCA_964627885.1 uncultured Peptococcaceae bacterium | reverse complement strand
CAGCAAGGCTATTGATATATTAGGCGGGATTACTATAAATGTTGAGGAAAGGATGTACTTGCCGCTTGAAGGCATTGACCTGCAGCCTGGCCTGCAAAAGCTTGGCGGGCATGATGCCCTTTCCTATGTGCGCTGGCGCGGTGACGGCAGAGGGGACATCGGAAGGATTGAGCGTCAGCAAAAATTCTTCCGGTCTTTAGCCGATCAGGCTATGCAATTATCTACAGTTTGGAAGATTCCACAGTTGGTAGGAGAATTAAACAGGCATGTCAATACAGACATGGACTTGCAACGGATGATTATGTTGGCCAATAAGTTCCGCGATTTCGAGAACATTGAAGTGAAGACCTATATGGTTCCCGGTACGTCGGATGACGTGAATTATGGTGGTAGCTACTGGATTGCTGACGAGAAAGAATTGCATAACATCCTGGCAGAGATATTTGGAAAAAATATTCCATAAAAAAATTATCAAGAAACGGGAACAAAGCAAAGGAGATATACGTCAGTGAGTATTGAGAAGGTCACCATTTTAGGTGTTCCGGTTGCTCGCCTCACCATGCAGGGCTTTTTAACGTGGGCGGTGAGTAATATCGAGGAGGGGAAACCCACCCAGGTAGTTACGGCCAATGCCGAAATAATCTATCGAGCCTACCGGGATTCTCAATTAGGAGATGTCCTGCGACAAGCGGAGCTGGTGACGGCAGATGGCTCCGGCGTAGTTTGGGCGTCCCGCCAATTAGGGGCTCCAGTTCCGGAACGGGTGACCGGTGTTGATTTGGTAGAACAACTGCTGGCGCTGGCCGAGGGAAAAGGCTGGGGCGTATACTTTTTGGGAGCAAAACCGGAAGTGGTGGAAAAAGCGGTTTTAAATACGCTAACTCGCCACAAACACCTAAAAATCAGCGGTTATCGGCATGGATATTTTACCAAGCAGGAAAACGAAGAAGTGATGTCGAATATAGACAAGGTTAAACCGCATATACTTTTAGCAGCCTTGGGTTCGCCCAAGCAGGAATTCTTTATCCGTGAGCTGCTGGCTCGTACCGAGATTCCGTTGGCGATCGGGGTGGGGGGGACTTTTGATGTGCTTGCGGGGACAGTAAGCCGCGCTCCCCAGTGGTTTCAGCGCCGGGGTCTGGAATGGCTGTACCGCTTACTGAAGGACCCAAGCCGTTTGGGAAGGATGTTGGCTCTGCCTAAATTTGTTTTGGCAGTAATTACGCAAAAAATCTTTGCTAAGAATGTGGACAAAACGCAAAAAATGTTGTAATCTTAGATTTGCTCTAACAATTTATCCGCCCGATTCTTACATAAAAGCCTTGGAACACCGCAGTATAACGGGTTTGCACATATACTAAATTATGGTTATTGACTTGCCAAAATCGTGTGATATAATATGGTGTAGTACTTGTCATGCTTATGACTGCATTCAGTAGGCGTTACTACCTCGCAAGGGGTATTAACCAATATAGTTATCTAAAAGTAAATAAAGCTTTTAGGGATTTAGGTTAATTGCTGAAAATATTTGAAAGGGGGGATTCGGCCACTGAAGCTGAGAGAGGGATACATAGGCAAGTACGAAGGTTCCATTGTGAGTATGCCTGGTAAATAATCGGCGCAAGCCACATCTACCGGGAGGAACCACCCCCGCGGCATACAAAGTACGCCCGGGACATGACTCTACCGTCAAAGACGGAGGGTTCAGAACCTTGAAAACTTTGAGGAGGGATATAGTTTGAAATCCAAAAAATTATTTGCCATCTTAACGCTCGTAGCGTTCATGATGACACTCGTACCCGCATTTGCGTTTGGCGCTACTAATTATAGCGTTGCTGCATCTAAGGTTGCAGTTGATGACACGACGATTGATGTTTATGATTCTGTTTATGGTGAAGCTGATGACATGGCGATGATTACGATTACATTTAAGGATGGCGCTAATGTTAAAGTCACCAATACTGCTGTTGATTTTTATGTAAAATCTAGCAGCGATGCTTTAGTCGGTTTTGTGACTA
>CAZVLC010000349.1:0-2039 GCA_964627885.1 uncultured Peptococcaceae bacterium | reverse complement strand
CGAGGATATAATCGTAACGGCTTTCTATAACCGAGGGCGAATAAACCTCCGGCAGAAACTTCTCGATTGCCGATGTAATTGAGTAGGCACGACAGAACGCGCCGACCACACCTCGCTTCGATAGCGGGTCTTCCTGCTTTGCCACCTCACGTTTCACCGCTTCCGACTGTCGTGAGGAGGTAGGCCATTGAGAAACATCGCGCCAATCGGCGTACATACCGAGATACTTATCCACCTTGAGCGGGTCGCCGGATTGCTCATCGAAAACGAACTCGCCGTTTGACGGGCAAGAAGCCCAATACATCATGCGGTTGGCTTCATAGGTGGAATCGTCAAAATAGTCCATCCCGATTTGCTTTGCGACCATCCTCATAGCTGCGGGATACTCGTCCTCGCTGACCTCACGGTCGAAAAGAATGACGATGCGGAAGCGCGGCGTTTCGGGTGTGTGGCTATGTGTGGAATAGAGAAAATAGGTAACGCCGTCGAGTGCCGTGCGGACGATGTTTTGGAAATCCGCATCGGCGGGTACAATGTCTGCGTCGAGCAAGCCCAATGTGCGAAAGGTCACGTTCCCGTTTTTGCGGATTCCGTCCTTCAGCCAGCCGCCGACCAGACCGCCGATGTCCTTGAGCTCACCGCGCTGTGCTTTTGACAGCTTCGGGTATTCCTCCGCCGTTTCAGAGGTGCGGATGGGATTACGGTTACGGTCGGTGATATATGCCCATTCCAGCTCCTTGTTCTTATATTTCTTGTCCGTCCTGCGATTGCAGACAGATATTTTAACCAGCATTGCAGACACCTCCTGTAGCCTGAACTATTTCTCGTTCTCTCATTTCAATTTTTTCTTTAAGTTCGCGGAGCGGCCCTTTCCAGAAGGGCTTCACAAAGACTTTTCTTCCGTCGGCAAAATTACGCCAATGTCCTATAACGTACCAAACAAGGGCATGGCGGGTGAAGGTCTTGGACTCGCCATACATAGCAGCGTTCATTTCATCACTGTTGATAACGTGCACCTTGATGTACTTTACGCGATTCTTACGTTTGCCTGTCCGCGTGGGTACATCAGTAGTGTCCGGCGCTGTTCTTGGGTGGCGAAACACCTCACGCATGGTCGGGTGCAGGAGAGCAATCTGAATTCCGTACCACGTTTCCAAAAAGGCTATGGCCATTTGCGTTACCTGCTGCATAGTTACAGTTTCCTTGGCCTGCTGAATGTATTTTTCGGGCAAGCCATGATAAGCCATCCCACTGAACAGGATACTGTCTACGCCTTTTACCACATGAAAAGGAATAAAAGAATATGCACCGTTGATAGGGTCGTTGACGATAGCGCCAACTGTAACCGGCTCGTCAATCTCAGCCAAACGAAGCCGTTCTGCATAGTCTGAGAAAATGACTACTCTGTAGGACACGACCTTGCCGTTACTACAGCATTCGGTTTCGTCGATAACGATTCTGCAATCCAAAAGCGGAATCGTACCTGCAAAAAAGAGGTCAGATGGGATAGAGACGTTTTCGGTGCTCTTTTCCCACAAGTGAATAAGCCGACTATCTTCATCGCCAGTCAGCTTTATTACATCGCTGGGGCGTGATGCGATTATACGGTTCCACACCTGTCGGCTCATTTCTTCTGACACCACCTGTAGCTTCACGTCGTTCATAGCTGAATTTTTAGGAGTTATTCCGTTAATGCTTCTGATTTCATTGACCAGTTTTGCTTGCTCCTTATAACCCACACCCTTAGGAGCGGTAGCGAGACCCTCTGCAACAAACTGCCAGAAGTCCTCATCTGTCATTTCCTCTAAAGCGGATTTGAATTTTGCATATTCTTCTCTGGACAGGACTTGCGCCATATTGACAATCAAGCATTCCTGAACTTCCTGCCTGTTATAAGTGCTGTTCATTCTGTTACCTCCTCACATTCTTCGGTAAAGTATCGCAGGCGGTAGCTTTTCCACTTTGCCCGCTTGATTTCGGCTTCCATGCCGGATGAGATGTTGCAGCCGAATACCCAGACCTCCGAGCACTTGCTCATC
>CAZVLC010000348.1:0-2044 GCA_964627885.1 uncultured Peptococcaceae bacterium | reverse complement strand
ACCAGACATTAATGATGTTGCTTGATGACTTTGCATGTGATGATAATGTGAAGAAGGAGACACTAACTGCTCTCATCAACAGCAATTGGCGACCAAAGGATGCAGAAAAGGCTGTCGAAATGCTTATCGAGGGGAAAAGGTATAGGGAGTGCATGCAGTATGGTAAAGTAGCTGCCACAAAGTTGGTCGATTTGCTGGGCAATAAACATAACGCAAAGGTAGTGGAGGTGCTCAAAGATATGGGGCACGATGCTATTTACAAAACTATCAACCACTAAATCATCATGCTCCTCAAACAGGTATTGAACCCCTTGGATTTGCTTCATTTCATTGCGCGCCAAAAGAATAAGCAGTTCCTCCTCCCGCTTGGTTTGGATCACTTAAACATTCGGGTTGATAATGAAAAATAATTGTCTTAATTATTTTATCTTTCACCCATGGACAATGAATTACTGCTCCGGCATATATTACCTAAGGAACTGTTTGAATACTTTGATCTTGTATCCATAGATGAAGCACGTTCAGACGAGTTAAACCTTTATTTAGATGAAAAGAAGGTCGCCCCTCCCGAGCACCATGGCCTACCTTTAGTTGCCTATGGATTTGACGAAGCCAAAAAGATTCAGGACTTTCCCCTGCGAAAGAAGAGCGTCTATTTGATTGTCCGGCGGCGAAAGTGGAAGGATAAAAATACGGGAAAGATTTATAGCAGGACCTGGGATTTAACCGCCAATGGCACCAGCTACTCAAATGAGTTTGCTGCTTTTTTAAAAGGATTATTTGGACAAATACCCGATAAGTTCCAATAGCTTGGAGAAGCATTACCACATCAACGGTGATTACTTTGGGCAGCAGTACAAGGATTATTTGAGCGGTTTCCAGGTCTGGGAGCAGAGGCCCCATGCCAAGCAGTGGGTGCTTTATCCTGAAAACACGGGGAAACAGCTGAGCATAGACGAAACAGCCCTTACCAATGGTGAGCTCTACACCATTGTAACCAACAAAGCAGCCAAAGGGAAAAAGGGGGCACTGGTAGCAATAGTTGAAGGAACTGATGCCGAAGCTGTCACTAAAGTTTTAAAAAAGATCCCTGACCAGACAAGGGGTATAGTTGAGGAAGTAACTCTTGACATGGCCGGTTCGATGCAAAAAATTGTGCGGAGCTGCTTCCCTAAGGCCAGCCAGGTCATCGACCGCTTCCATGTGCAAAAGCTGGCGTATGACGCTTTGCAGGAAATGCGGATTGCCCACAGGTGGGATGCGATAAACGAAGAAACCAACGCCATAGAAAACGCAAAAGCGGATGGGGTGAAATATATCCCGGAGGTACTAGCGAATGGGGACACATTAAAACAACTCCTTGCCCGAAGCCGGCATTTACTGTTCAAGTCCGGGGACAAATGGACTGACAAACAAAAGAAAAGGGCTGCAATACTATTCGACCGATATCCCGATTTAAAACAGGCCTATGCTCTTACCCATTCACTTAGGATGATATTTTCGAAAGACATTGATAAAGGGGTGGCTTATACCAAAATGGCGAAATGGTTCAACGATGTTACTGAATCCGGCTTCAAATCGTTTAATACAATATCCGCTACATTCTATTCACATTACCCCAAAATACTAAACTTTTTCGACAACCGCAGCACCAATGCTTCTGCGGAATCTTTCAATGCAAAACTAAAGGCTTTTAGGGCAACACAAAGAGGTGTAGTAGATATTGATTTCTTTCTTTTTAGGGTTGCTAAGATTTATGCTTAAAAATTAATATCAACCCTAATATTCATCTGATCCCTTGGTTTTGGCACAACCAACGGTCTTTAAAAGCTTGTTTTTCCGTCCAACCTTCATTAGGATCTGAACACTTACGCTTCCGCTTTTATTCTTCTTTTTTCGAACAAACATGCCCTAAAAATACGACGGGTCACCCAAAACGGCAAAAATATTTTAATAAACACCTGAATATCAGTAGTGAGTTTTTAGGGCGTCGATGTTGGTGATGGCCTCCCTCCTCTGGATCACGGTCCCCGCCGGGGCCGAA
>CAZVLC010000347.1:0-2048 GCA_964627885.1 uncultured Peptococcaceae bacterium | reverse complement strand
TCAATTGGAACTCCATTTACATGGGTAATGCGACGAATATATGTTTCGTTCATTGTCCAGCAACCTTTTAACGTTTGTTCGATTACTTCATCATTTGTTAAATCAGGAGCTTCATAAATACTAAAGGTGCCAGTTCCTTTCATTCCATTCGCATGCCAAAATTCCAAGGTGTAATCGGCTATTTTTTCATAAGAAATCGAATCCTCATACCCGGGCAATACCCCCCAAGCCCCTACTGTGCCTAATAATGTCAAAGTAAATACAAGCAAAAATAATCTTGCGGCTTTCTTCATTAACGATTCCCTCCCTAAAAAGTACTAACATCTACCATTTTACAGAAATATAGTAATGATTTCAACTTTTGCCAATGAAAAACATACTCTAGGCAAAGAAGTTTAGCAACCTTTGCTATAAACAAATCGATAGTCCGAGCAGTGGTCTAAAATGTGATAAAATGAGGATACGGACAAATTTGCCAAAGAAGGGTGTAGCTTATGGCCATGACATTGTTAGAACTGCAGAATGTATCCTATGAGAATGAGGGAGAAAAGATCCTTGAAAATATATCCATAAGCGTAGCACCCGGTGACTTTATTTCGGTGGTGGGACCGTCAGGCAGTGGAAAAAGCACCTTTTTCAAACTTTGCAGTCACTTAATAAGCCCGACGCAGGGAAAGATATTGTTTAAAAACCGGGATTTCAACAGCTATAATCCGCCGGATTTAAGGAAAAGCATAGCCTACTGCTTTCAAACTCCTGGCCTATTCGGTAATACGGTAATGGATAATGTAAGTTTTCCTTTTGCAATCAGAAATTTGAAATTGGATTTTGAGAGGGTGAAGCAGTTATTTTCTTTATTCCAAATGACAATAGATTTCTTGACGAAAGACGTCAAAAACCTTTCGGGGGGAGAAAAACAGAGGATTGCGCTGATTAGGAGTTTGATTTTTCCACCGGAAATCTTGCTTCTTGATGAGGTTACTTCTGCACTGGATGCCGAGAATACTAAAATCGTAGAGACAGTTATTTCCCAATTAAATAAGGAAGGGATAACTATATTATGGATAACGCATAGCCCTGAACAAAGCCGCCAATATGCTCAGAAGGTCTTAACAATAGATGCCGGTGAAATTAAAGCACTGGAGGTTATAAAATAAAATGAACACTTCAAACACGATTTCGATTACATCTTTGCTTTTGGCATCTTCCCTTGTTATGGTAACACTTTTTTTCTCATACTGGCAAAAGCTTAAACTGGAAAAAGACGTAGTTATTAGTGTGCTTAGGGCGGTTATTCAGCTTATTGCGGTCGGCTATGTTCTGGAATATATTTTTGGTTTAGAAAGTCCCGTTTTTACTACACTTCTGTTATTTTTTATGACCTTTAATGCGGCATATAATGCCGCTAAGCGGGGTAAATCCATCAAAAAAGGTTTATTAATATCTTTTGTCTCAATAGCAACAGGGACGATGGTTACTTTGACGCTATTGCTTCTGTCGAAGGCCTTGAAATATGAACCTTATCAAATTATCCCTGTCGGCGGCATGATCATCAGTAATGCCATGGTTGCTTTAGGGTTATGTTATCGGCAAATTACGGCTGATTTTAAAAATAAACGGGAAGAAGTGGAAACAAAATTGGCATTAGGTGCAGATGTATTACTTTCTTCCATTGAGATTGTCCGTGATTCAATTAAAACGGGGATGCTTCCTACAATTGATTCGGCCAAAACATTAGGGATCGTAGCGCTCCCCGGGATGATGACCGGACTGATACTTGCCGGAACCCCACCGACGGAAGCGATTAAATATCAGATTATGGTTACCTTCATGCTTTTGTCAACGACGGCAATCTCTTCTTTTATAGCCTGCTACCTGTCATACCAAGGATTTTTTAATAGGAGAAAGCAGTTAATTAAGTGATAGCTACAGTTTGACAAACGCCAGTGTTGACTTTTTGATCGTCAATTGGTTATACATATGAACTTTTCTTAATTTGGCTTGCATTTTTTCAGATTCCTCTCATATACATTTAATGAAATGATAGG
>CAZVLC010000346.1:0-2058 GCA_964627885.1 uncultured Peptococcaceae bacterium | reverse complement strand
TGCCGATAAAAATTTCTACTGCTGTGGTGCAAGAATCAGTTATGCCGGAAATTAAAACTACGGATAAAAAGCTTGCGACCGCGAATGGCTTTACGATTACGCTGGAGCAAGGGATTCCGTGGATATCTGGGGAGTTGAACGGGTCATTGACGACCGTAAGAAAAAAGATTGAGGGACTTTCAGGGGTAAAAAGTGTAGCGGCCCTTGATAGACATGCGCTTTTTTTGATGGATGATGGTACGGTTCGTGGTCTTGGGGAAGCTGGAGATGGGCAACTTGGTATTGGTGAAAAGATCGAAAGAGCTGTAACACCGGTGAAAATGAAGCTGGCTGAGAATGTGACCGCTGTAGCCGCCGGAGTAGGACACAGTGTGTTTGTAAAAGAAGATGGTACTGTCTGGGCTGTCGGGTTAGGAACCTCAGGGCAGACAGGGAATGACTTTGAGAATAAAACAGTACCTGTGCAAGTAGAAGGTATAAAGGATATTGTAAAAATTCAAGCTGGAAGATGGCATAATATTGCCTTGGATAAATACGGAAATATATGGACTTGGGGTATTAATGGGGCCGGGCAATGTGCAAACGGGAATACTAGAAATAGTGCCAAACCTGGGCTGGTGAAAAAGCTCTCAAACATTAAAGATATTGCTTGTAATTCTTGTCATACCTTAGCACTAGACGACAAAGGGCAAGTATGGTCCTGGGGCTTTAATAAATATGGTCAAGTAGGAGACAATACTACGAAAAACAGGTTAACGCCGCAGATAATCAAGGCTTTAGATGGCCTTGACGTCTCGTCGATAGCGGTGGGACGATGGCATAGCATGGTTTTAGCAAAGGGCGATGTCTATGTTTGGGGGAATAATGGGAACGGGCAAGTAGGTGACGGAACAAGGATCAATTGTCTGCTGCCAAAGAAGGTCGAAGGATTGTCTAATATTACAGAAATATGGGCTGGGGAATGTCAAAGCTTTGCGACCGATAAAGACGGAAAAAGGTATGGTTGGGGGAAAAATACTAACGGGGAAATTTGGAATGGCACTACCGAGGATATACTAACGCCGAAAATTCTTAATTAAGTAGAAGGATAAACGACTAAAACGGAAAAGACGGAGAAAATCCGTCTTTTCTTATCTCTGTAAGCTTTCGGCAACTTTCATGAAAAATCTGTCAGTTTGATTTAAACCTAAGATGTGTAATAATAATAGAATGAGATAATAGCGAATATACTCTGCCATTTTTCGGTTCATGATAGAATTTTACTGAACTGCATAAGATATCGATAGTTATGTTTTATTTTGAGGAGTGATTAATTGTGACAGATAGTAAACGCATTATGGTCTATTTGCCTGTTTCCCTTCTGAAGGAAGTAGATGGGATAACCAGTTCAGAAAAGAAAAACCGAAGTGAGCTTGTTAAGGAGGCGATGCGTTTCTATCTGGAGGAAAAGAGAAAGGTACGTTTAAGAGAGCAAATGCGGGCAGGTTACCTGGAAATGGCCAGAATAAATTTAGCCTTGGTTAATGAATTTTATTATTGTGAAGAGGAGGCAGGCTCATTAATTGAACATCGATTAACCGAGCGTTGCTTATGAGTGTAAAAAGGGGCGATATTTTTTATGCTGACTTAAATCCGGTGATTGGTTCAGAGCAAGGGGGAACTAGGCCGGTATTAGTCTTGCAGAATGATATTGGCAATCAATATAGTCCAACGACCATTGTGGCGGCAATTACCAGTCAGCTTGAGAAAGCTAAATTACCGACTCATGTTGAGCTGGACAAGGAAGCATGCGGCTTAGAGCGGAATTCGGTTGTTTTGCTGGAACAAATCCGGACAATCGATAAACAAAGGTTAAAGCAAAAAGTATCTTCCGTGGAGGACGAACTGATGTTGAAAGTAAATGAAGCACTACAAATTAGTTTGGCTTTAATTGAACTATAAGTTAAAAAAATGTATCTATTTAATATTGTGACATAAATGATATTTTGGAAAGAACTTAAAGCAGGTCAAAGCCTGCTTTATTTTTATTATGATGGCATTTTTTAAAAAAATCGGGAG
>CAZVLC010000345.1:0-2066 GCA_964627885.1 uncultured Peptococcaceae bacterium | reverse complement strand
GTTTGATTGCTGGTATAGAGGTAATGAAAAGGGTCTTTTTTCTCTTAGATCCTGAGATTTTTATTGATAGCCGGGTTAAAGATGGCGATACGGTGAAAAAAGGAGAGGTATTTGCTGTTATTCAAGGAAAGACAGCAAACATCTTAAAAGGAGAAAGGCTTGCTTTAAATCTTTTACAAAGAATGTCTGGGACTGCCACTGAGACAGCTAAATATGTGGCTAGTTTAAAAGGGCTGAAAACTAGATTGGTAGATACAAGAAAAACATTGCCAGGGTTGAGAATCCTTGAAAAGTACGCCGTTCGGATGGGCGGTGGACACAATCATCGCTTTAATTTATCGGAGGGTGTCTTAATTAAAGATAACCATATTCAAGCTAGTGGGAGTATTAAGAAGGCCCTGGAGAGGGCCAAAAGTGCTATCCCGCATACCATGAAAATAGAGATCGAAGTAGAAACATTAGAACAACTGGAAGAAGCGTTAAATGCCGGTGCGGACATCATTTTACTGGATAACATGGATTGTAATACTTTGAGAGAGGCTGTTTTGCTGAATAATGGCCGGGTGCTTCTCGAAGCTTCAGGTAATATAAATGAGAAAAATGTAAGGGAAATAGCTGAAACCGGTGTAGATTTAATTTCTGTAGGGGCCATCACGCATTCAGTTAAAGCTTTAGACATCAGCCTAAAACTAATTTAAAATACGATATATGCTACAAGCGAGCCCAAACAGCGACGCCGGATGTATAGGATCAAAAGTAACAACAAAAAAAGGATAAAGCAGGATTTACACGTTAAGGAGAGAAATATTTGTTACAAACATAATAAAACAGATAGTAAATAATATGTAAATATTGATTTGTAGTTGAGGCGTATGGATATGCTGAATACGATGAAAAGATTGAGTAAGTTTATTGCCGCTTTTATTTTGGCATTTATTACTGTGACCTTTTTCCTGCCTTCCCGGGATTTTGATCATGGAGCAGATTGCAGCACCACACAAACTCCGGAAAAACAGGTTAGCGAGGTAAAATCGATCACGCTTAGCGCGGTTGGTGATTGTGCCTTGGGAGCGGAATATGCACAACGCGGGGCGACTTTTCATAATGCGATCGCTGAGAAGAACCGGGATTACAGTTATTTTTTTTCCGGAGTGCACTCGGTGTTGAGTCAGGACGATTTGACGATTGCCAATCTTGAGACAAGCTTAACCAAAGAGTCAAACAGAATCGATAAAAGTTATCTTCAGTATGCTTATTGGATTAAAGGAGAACCGGATTATGCCAGAATCCTTGCCGAAGGCAGCGTAGAAGCGGTTTCGGTTGCCAATAATCACACCTATGATTATCGTGATGAAGGGTTTCTGGAAACGCTTAATAGTCTACGGCTAGCGGGCGTGGATTATTTCGGTTTTGAGCAGGTTTTGCTCAAGGAAGTTCAAGGAATCAAAATTGCGTTGCTTGGTTTTACGGAATTTAATGTGGGGGGAAAGTGGCAATCATATCAAGATTTAAAAAAGCAGATTACTGCCTCAATTCAAGCGCTGGTGGAGAAAACGGATTTAATTATTGTTAGTTTTCATTGGGGAATGGAAAAGGAGATCAAACCAACTGACAAGCAGTGTGAATTAGCCCAAATAGCCATTGATGCGGGGGCTGATTTGGTTCTGGGGCATCATCCCCATGTACTGCAAGGCATTAAAGAATATAAAGGGAAAAAGGTCGTTTTTAGTTTAGGAAATTTTTGTTTCGGGGCAAATCGGAAGCCTTATGACCGCGATACTATGATTTATCAGCAAACCTTCACTTTTCGCGACGGCGTTTTAGCGGAAACAAACAGCAAGCTGATTCCTTGTTCCATGGCTACCACAGTAAAAGGCAATGATTTTCGTCCTAGTCTGCTGGAGGGGGCGGAAGCAGAACGGGTATTAGCAAAAATCAGGAACCGTAGTGAGTTAATTGACCGTGCAAGAAATAATTTTCTTGTTAATGAATAAAATGTAGCGAAAAACTCCATCATAGATAAAGAAGATCAAAATCTATGAAAAAGGAGTGTAGAAAAAAAGTGG
>CAZVLC010000344.1:0-2073 GCA_964627885.1 uncultured Peptococcaceae bacterium | reverse complement strand
TGAATTTTACTTACTGGGCACCTCTTGCGGGGGTGGCCGCGCTTTTGTTTGCTTTTTATCTGGCAAAACGTATTTCGAGTGTAGAGCCTGGGAATCAGACGATGCAAGAGATTTCAGGGGCAATTCAGGAAGGCGCCATGGCTTTTCTACGGCGCCAATATAAAGCGTTAGCTGTTTTTGTATTCGCTGTGGCCGTAGTAATCTTTTTGGCCGGTTATTTTACCGAAGGGGCGGAAAGCTTGCAGCCTGAAACTGCGGTTGCTTTTATTATTGGGGCAACCTGTTCGGTGCTAGCCGGATTTTTTGGGATGACGGTGGCTACAAAAGCAAATGTCAGAACGGCGAATGCTGCGCAAACAAGCGCGAATAAGGCTTTGGGCGTAGCTTTCTCCGGCGGTGCTGTCATGGGTATGTGTGTGGTTGGTTTAGGTCTGGTGGGTTTGGGTATTGTAACGTATTTATTTGATAATCCTAGTACTATTAATGGGTTTGCACTGGGGGCCAGTTCCATTGCTTTGTTTGGTCGTGTTGGCGGCGGCATCTATACAAAGGCTGCTGACGTTGGAGCAGACTTGGTTGGTAAGGTTGAAGCGGGTATTCCGGAAGATGATCCTCGTAACCCGGCGGTTATTGCCGACAATGTTGGGGATAATGTGGGCGACGTTGCCGGAATGGGTGCTGATTTGTTTGAATCTTATGTAGGTTCGATTATTGCGGCAATCGCGTTAGCTGTCGGTATGGGCTTAGGCAGAGAAGGAATCATTTTACCAATTTTAATTGCCGCTGCCGGGATTGTTGCTTCGATAATCGGGACCTTCTTCGTGAGAACCGGTGAGGGGTCAAATGCTTCCAAGGCTTTAAATATGGGGGAAACAGTGGCCATGGCTCTTTCTCTAGTTGCAACATACTTTTTGGCTACAAGGATGCTGCCTGAAACAGGCGACATTACCGGGTTTAATGTTTTCGTTGCGACAGTAGCCGGTTTACTGGCCGGATTTATTATCGGAAAAATTACCGAATATTATACCTCCGGAGATTTTAACCCGGTGAAAGGAATTGCCAAAGCTTCTCAGACCGGGACAGCCACCAATATTATTTCCGGACTGGGTGTCGGAATGCTTTCAACCATGTTTCCAGTGCTGGTTATTGTGTTGGCGATTCTCCTTTCTTATCAATTTGCCGGTTTATACGGCATTGCCATGGCGGCGGTAGGGATGCTTTCCACGACCGGGATGGTCGTGGCCGTAGACGCTTATGGTCCGATTGCGGATAATGCCGGTGGTATTGCGGAAATGGCTCATCTGGATCATAAGGTCAGAGAAATCACCGATGGCCTGGATGCAGTAGGAAATACCACTGCCGCTATCGGCAAAGGATTTGCGATTGGGTCGGCGGCCTTAACTGCGCTGGCGTTATTTAGTGCATATACGCAAGCCGTTGGCATGGAAACTTTAAATGTACTTAATCCGGCGGTAGTTGCTGGTTTATTCCTCGGTGGAATGTTGCCTTTCCTTTTCTCTGCTTTAACAATGGGGGCAGTGGGTAGAGCAGCAGGCGACATGATTGCGGAAGTCAGACGGCAGTTTAAAGAAATACCCGGTTTAATGGAAGGAAAAGCGAAACCGGAATATGCGAAATGTGTTAGTATCAGTACGGCGGCAGCGATCAGAGAAATGATTATTCCCGGCCTGTTGGCTGTGGTGGTGCCGGTCGCCGTCGGGTTAATCCCCGGACTGGGCAAAGAAGCACTTGGCGGTTTGTTAGCCGGAGCATTGGTAACCGGGTTCCTGTTGGCGATTATGATGGCTAATGCCGGCGGTGCTTGGGATAATGCCAAGAAGTATATCGAGGGTGGACAGTATGGCGGGAAAGGCTCCGAAGCTCATGCCGCCGCTGTAAACGGTGATACGGTGGGGGATCCTTTTAAGGATACTTCAGGACCGTCCATTAATATCTTAATTAAGCTGATGACGATCGTTTCTTTGGTTTTTGCTCCGCTTTTCCTGTAAAATATAAGCAATAAAGAATAATAGAAAGAGCTGCCTCAAATGAAAGGTTTGGGCAGCTCTTTTT
>CAZVLC010000343.1:0-2081 GCA_964627885.1 uncultured Peptococcaceae bacterium | reverse complement strand
CAGAAGGGAAAAGCATAACTGCCTCATTTGCAATTCTTCATTAATTGATTACAAAAAAGCGGGCAAAAATCGGTAAGCAATTGTAAAGTCCCAAGCCGAGGGATAGTTTGGATGGAGGAGGGAAAAAGCAGTGTTATCCTTATATTTTCTATTATGCTTTCCAGTGCTCTGCCCCATTTTATTATTTATCAGATACATATTTTCCTTTAAAAGTGTTCATTCAAATGAGCTAAAATATATACCATCATATATTGCTTTTGCTGTAAATTTAGTGTATTTTTATCTGGCTAATAAAGCTAGCGGATGGGGAGGTTGGACTTATTTCGTGCCACTTCATATCTCAAATGGCGTAGGCTTGGTTTTGTTTATGATTGCTTACATAATCGATATCAAACATTGGATGAATAGTTAGAAAAATATGCACTGTTTATAGCGTAGCCCCAAAAAGCGGGAGTATCTTCCATGGAAGATCCCCGCTTTTTTGTCCGCTCCGCTTTAGTAAACACACTCCGCTTTAGTACACATTGACATAAATTGATATGAAGCATATACTATTACATATCAAAAAAAATTGATATGAGGTGATAAATTGAATTCAAAATATGAAAATTACGCAAAAGTGTTTAGGGCATTTTGCGATGGGAAACGCCTGCGGATTCTTGAACTGTTACGCAGTGGAGAAAAGTGTGCCTGCGAGTTATTAGAAGATTTGAATATAGGTCAATCGTCGCTGTCTTACCACATGAAAATTTTGGTTGAATCGGGTGTTGTAAACAGTCGGCAGGAAGGCAAATGGACCCACTACAAAATCAGTGAAAAAGGCAGCGGCTATGCGGCTGAGCTACTGAAAACATTGACAACGCCGGATACAATAAATGTAAATGATCATTGTTGCAAAGGTTAATTGACATTTATGAGGGTATTTTTTTTATGCATCAAATCAAGAATATTTGATTTGTGTTCTGGTTAGAAAGCGAGGTTTTTTTCAGCATGCAAATAATAGAAACGGTCTGGAATTTTTTCCAGAATCAAATACTGGGAATGAAATGGCTAAACGAATTAATCGGCAGTGGTCTTAATGTATTAGGCCTTAGCACAACTAATCGTTGGATCGGTAGTATTCAATTTTTTGTTTATGACGTTATTAAAATTACCTTACTCTTGTGTTTTTTGATTTTTATGATCAGCTATATCCAAAGTTATTTTCCACCTGAGCGCAGTAAGAAGATATTAGGGCGTTTTCATGGTATCGGGGCGAATGTGGTGGCTGCCTTGCTAGGAACGGTCACACCATTCTGTTCGTGTTCATCAATACCGCTCTTTATAGGTTTTACATCTGCCGGTCTATCTTTGGGAGTAACCTTTTCGTTTCTTATTTCTTCTCCCATGGTGGATCTTGGTTCCCTCGTTTTATTGATGAGTATTTTTGGCGCAAAAGTCGCTGTTATCTACGTTGTGGTAGGGCTCATCATAGCGGTCATTGGCGGGACACTAATTGAAAAGCTTCACATGGAGAAGTATGTTGAAAGCTTTATCCTTACTGCTGGTAGCGTAGATATAGAATCCCCCGATTTAACAAGAAAAGACCGACTTGTTTATGCCAAAGAACAAATGCTTTCAACCTTTAGAAAGGTATTTCCGTATATCTTAATAGGAGTAGGTATCGGCGCGTTCATTCATAACTGGATTCCTGAAGAGTGGGTGTCAACTGCACTTGGAAGCAATAATCCCTTTGGGGTGATATTGGCGACATTAATCGGTGTTCCGATGTATGCTGATATTTTCGGTACTATTCCCGTGGCAGAAGCTTTATTTGCCAAAGGGGCCCAACTCGGAGTTATACTTTCATTTATGATGGCTGTAACCACACTCTCGTTGCCCTCGATGATTATGTTGCGTAAAGCAGTTAAGCCCAAGCTTCTGGCGCTTTTCATTGCAATCTGTACAATCGGAATTATAATTGTCGGTTATTTATTCAATGCTTTTCAGGCGTTGATAGTATAGGAGGAGGTATTAAATTATGGTCGAGCGATTAGTGGAGGGTTCCTGTTGCTCTTGCGGGTGCGAAACGGGATCCGAAA
>CAZVLC010000342.1:0-2089 GCA_964627885.1 uncultured Peptococcaceae bacterium | reverse complement strand
CAGCTTAAAGGATGCCGGAAAACCCTGCGCTACCGAATTTTCAGTGGCGAAGCTTTATGCTTCGGAAGCGGCAATTCAAGCTGCCAAACGGACCATTGATCTGATGGGTGGCTATGGCTGCATTAACGAGTATCCGGTGGGAAGGTTCTTAAGAGATGCCATTGCCACAATTCCGGCCGGCGGAACATCACATATCCAGAAAATGATTATTGCCGGAAGTACGCTTAAAGGGAAATAAAAAGTTGCTGTATTTCGGGAATTCATTTATTCGACATAAACAAGGAGGAAGAAGAAGTGAGTTTGAATATTGCCGTTTGTATCAAGCCGGTTCCTGATCCGGACTATTATGACAAAATCACGATCGACCCTGTCAGAAAGACGATTACTAGGGCAGGTATTCCGACGATTATCAATCCTGTGGACAAAAATGCGGTTGAAGCCGCTTTGCAGTTGAAGGAGCAGTTTGGGGGGAAGGTGACAGTGATCACCATGGCTCCTCCCAACGCGGAAGAAAACCTGAGAGAATTATTGGCCATGGGTGCAGATGAAGCAGTACTTTTGAGTGATCGAGCGTTTGCCGGTGCCGATACGCTGGCAACTTCCTATTCTTTGGCCGCGGGCTTGAAAAAAATCGGGCCATTTGACTTAATTTTTACCGGTACGGAAACTGCGGACGGTGCTACTTCGCAGGTGCCGGCCCAATTAGCGGAATGGCTTGGGGTTGCTCATCTCTGGAATGTTCAGGAATTTGCCGTAGAAGATAATGCCATTAAGGCAAAAATGACCATGGAAAATGGCTATATCAATTATTTAGTGCAAATGCCGGCTTTGCTTGCTGTGAAGAGAAGTATCAATAAACCACGTTATACCTCGGTGATGGGTGTAATGAAGGCGAAAAAGAAACCGTTTACGGTCTATTCGGCGGCTGATTTAGATGTAGAACCAGAAAGATTGGGGCTACAAGGGTCGCCCACGAAGGCTGGCGCTGTTTTCACACCGTCTATGGCGAGAAAAGGTCAGCAACTGACCGGAGAAACAGAAGAGATCGTAGAACAACTCATTCAGGTTTTAAGAGGGGCCGGCTTGAACCTCGAAACCATGAATGTTCATGAGGCAGGGAGGGAATAAGATGACCGTAAACAAAACAGGTGGTATCTGGGTTGTCGCCGAACAGGCGGCAGGCCGGATCAATTCAGTCAGTTATGAACTATTAAGCAAAGCATGTCTTCTCAAAAGTCAACTTCAGACCCCTGAACCGGTTGTCGCTGTGATCTTAGGTAAGGAAGCAGCAGATTTGGAACAATTAAGCCGCTTTGGGGCAGAGGAAATTATTACGGTTTTTGATGCTGCTTTAGATATCTACCAAAATGATCTTTATGCTACTGTTTTACAAGATTTGATTGAGCAGAGAAAACCTTCTATTGTTTTAATGGGCGCAACGGCGCTTGGACAAGATCTTGCGCCGATGTTGGGAGCCAGATTAAAAACTGGGGTAGCCGCCCATTGTGTAGATGTAAGGATCAATGAGGACAACCAAATGGTTGCAGTGGTACCGGCTTTTGGCGGGAAGGTCTTAGGGGATATTCTTTGCCCCAATACCCGGCCGCAAATGGCTACTTTAAAGCCGGGTGTATTAGGTAAGCCAACACCCGTAGCTAATCCGTCGGCTGTTATTACGGTTTATGACGCCACTTGTTCGTTACAAAAAGACCAGGGTAGAATCAAAGCCTTGGAAATTGTTCGGCAGGAACAAACCGGTGTACCCTTAGAAGAAGCAGAAGTAATTGTCACCGGCGGTTGGGGAATTGGCTCGCAGGAAAACTGGGCCTTAGTAGAGGAATTAGCCGCGCTTTTAGGCGGTGCCGTAGGCTGTACCCGTCCTGTGGTTGATGAACAATGGGTCAAGAGTGAGCAGCACATGATCGGGACGAGCGGAAAATCAGTAAGGCCAAAGATTTATCTTGCCTTAGCTGTATCCGGGGCGACTCATCATCTGTGTGGGATGAAGGATTCCGGTCTTGTGATTAGTGTGAATAAGGATGCCGCGGCACCGATTTTTGAAGCCTCAGATGTACGAATTGTCGGTGAC
>CAZVLC010000341.1:0-2092 GCA_964627885.1 uncultured Peptococcaceae bacterium | reverse complement strand
CCGTTTTGGCGCTTTTATGCTTATCATGTGCCGGTGAAGTTAGATGTGGAAGAAATGCGCAAAGCCTGTGCCTTTTTTTTAGGTAGTCACGATTTTCATGGCTTTTGTGCCAGCGATACTGCTGTGCGGGATTTTGTTAGGACAATTGATACATGCTCGATTGCTCGGGAAGGGTCGCTAGTCAGATTTACGGTGGGTGGCGATGGCTTTTTGTATAATATGGTAAGAATTATGGCAGGGACTCTTTTGGAAGTTGGGAAGAAAAAGCGACGAGCTGAAGAGGTCCAACAGCTACTGCATGAGGGGCAAAGAGTCGCGGCAGGGGCGACGCTCCCTCCCCAAGGGTTATGCCTTCTTTCGGTAGAATATGAGCCGTAGCACGCTTACTGGACTACAGAGGTACTTTTAGGGGTTGCCGAGGTTGCTTTTGGTAAAAGAAACCTTGACACTTAGGCGCCCGTATAATAAAATGTTATTGCTTGTAATTTGATTCCATTAGCCCCGGGATCAATTATAAATATGAAATGAGAAAAATAATAAAGAGAGATTTAGGAGGGAACAGAATTGCGTACCTTCATGGCCAAAGCTCAAGATATTCCACGAAAATGGTATATTATTGATGCTGCTAACAAAACTTTGGGTCGTTTAGCGTCGGAGGCGGCAGCTATTTTACGTGGCAAACATAAACCGATCTTTACACCTAATGTGGATACGGGAGATTTCGTCATTATTATCAATGCTGAAAAAATTGTTTTAACCGGGAACAAGATGCAAGATAAATTGTATTATCGGCATTCACGTTACCCTGGCGGGTTGAAAGTGATTAATTGTGCCGGATTAATGCAAAAGAAACCGGAAATGGTATTGGAACAAGCTATTAAAGGGATGCTTCCCCATAATAGACTTGGTGATGCGATGTACGGAAAACTGAAGGTTTATAAAGGACCACAACACCCCCATCAGGCTCAGAAGCCTGAGGTATGGGAATTACGGGGTTAAGGAAGGAGGAATAGAAAATGGCAGAAGTACAATATTATGGAACAGGTCGTCGTAAAACTTCTATCGCTCGCGTTCGGCTCGTACCCGGGGAAGGAAAAGTTGTGGTGAATAACAGACCATTAGATGAATTCTTCGGTAAGAAAACGCTTGAGATGATTGCAAAACAGCCTTTAGTGCTTACTAAAACCGATGGAAGGTTTGATGTTCTCGCCAAAGTAGAAGGCGGCGGGATTACCGGACAGGCCGGAGCAATCCGGTTAGGAATAGCCAGGGCTTTATTAAAGGTTGATCCGGAAATGAGACCTACTTTAAAAAGAGCTGGGTTCTTGACACGTGACCCGCGGATGAAGGAAAGAAAGAAATACGGTTTGAAAGGTGCGCGGCGTGCACCTCAGTTTAGTAAGAGATAATAGTTCTTTTTGCATAAGGAAGCTCCGAAAACAATTTGTTTTCGGAGCTTCCTTTAATGTGATTTGCTTTTTTCATAGTTATTAAAGGATTTCACGAGATTTTGTATCCATTGCTCATGCGTGGCATAGGCGCCTTTTTCCATTTTATTGATCAGTGCCTCATATTTGGACATGCCGTTTTTACTAAATGGTGCTTGCAAGCTTGTTTTAAAAAGTTGAATTCGGTTATGCGCTAATTGGGAAAGATGAGTTGCTTCGTGTCCCGTAGCATACGACAGTTTCTCCCAATTTCTAAAAGCCCCTTTGTAGAAGGTAATTTTATTACTAAACCGACTTGTTGATGCTAATATTTCCCCATTGAAATCAAAGGCTGCTTTATTTTTAATCTTAATTTTTACTCCGGTAAGATCGACCCCCGACATTTCGGCAATTGACCTTACAACACCTTCATTCATCGGGAGCCTTTTATTGTTCTTAATTAAAGGAGCAAGTTCATCTATTGATGCTTTTGGATAAACTTTAGTGAGTTTGTTAGTTTTGGCAAGTGCTTTTACTTGCCCTCCGCCGAGCAATAACGATGTGCCAAACACTGTCACTTCCCCGTTTAATTTACCCAATTCAATAGGGTCTTTTTTGGCTTCGTCATAATTTTTTTGCCATTGTTGACAAGCATTATTCAGAAT
>CAZVLC010000340.1:0-2094 GCA_964627885.1 uncultured Peptococcaceae bacterium | reverse complement strand
TTGTTCCTCCTTTCTTATACCCGGGGTAGGTATATGATGTTTTTAATTGTATGCGCAGATAATGATTTTGGCAAGAGGGAATTTGCTTTTCCAGCTCCCCGTTGCTGAATTACAGTAGCTACAGATGGTGTGTGATGCTGAACGTCGGAAGCGAGCCGCAGAGTGAGGAGGACTTGCCATGGCAAGGCAAGACAAAACAAAACAAAGGAATCATCCAAATTCACAAGATGTTAAAAAATAGTTGAAATAATTACATAATGAAATATAATTGGTTTTATATTACATTTTAAAATTACGAAATGTAATAATTCACACATAACGTTATATCAATGATGAGAAACCTTGTAATCCCAGGAAATAGAAGGGAGAGGAGGAATCATCCGGTGACAGGTTCAAACCGGTGGTTGGCTTGGGAAGGGTATTCTCTCATTATGTATAGAGATTTCATGGTAAACAACTGCAGTCAGGGAACAAGGCAAGGCTGTTCAGGCAATGCTGTTCTTGCAGTCCTGTTTAAACAGACATCTAATAGAATTATCTATTGCGGGGAGGAAGAACATGACTTTTGGCTTTACGTATAACGAGGACCAGTTGGCTTTGCAGCGGACGGTTAGAAAATTTGTTGAGAATGAGATTGTACCTGTACGGGCGGCCTACGATGAGTCGGAAGAATTTCCCTGGCCGATCGTACGAAAAATGGCTGACCTGGGGCTGAACTGCATGAATGCACCCGAAAGATACAACGGTATGGAGTTTGGCCATATCGGCTTGTGTATGGTGATTGAGGAGCTGAGCCGCGGCTGCCTGGCGATTGCCATGACGCCCAAAGTCAATTTGCTGGCCTCAGAACCGGTTCTCTATGGAGGTACCGAGGAACAATGGGATTACTGGTTTCCAGGTTTATGTGAGGAAGGCCAGCTCGCAGCTTATGCAGTAACTGAGGCCGGGGCAGGCTCTGATGTGGCCGGTATTACAACGAGTTGTAAAAGAGATGGGGATTATTATATTCTCAACGGCACCAAAATATTCATCAGCAACGGCAAACACGCTGAAAAGCTGACAGTGCTGGCTACCCATGACAAAAGCAAAGGCAACCGGGCGCAGAGCTTTTTTATGGTAGACACAAAGACGGACGGTGTTTCCTTTGGCAAGAGCGAGCATAAAATGGGGCTGCGCTGTTCGGAAACTTCAGAAATCATTTTGGATCATGTGAAAGTACACAAAAAATATCGACTGGGGGAAGAGGGGGATGGTTTTAAGCTGGCCATGAAATCCTTCAACTCTTCCCGTCCTTTTGTAGCTTCGGCTGCTACTGGCCTGGCTACCGGAGCGTTCGAATTTGCCCGTGACTATGCCCGGGAGAGAAAAGCTTTCGGCCGGAGCATCGGGGATTTTCAGGGGATTCAGTTTATGTTGGCGGATATGGCCATGGAAATTGAAGCGGCTCGCTTATTGTGGCAGAAGGCAGCCTGGTTGCTGGATGAAAAAATGATGGCGGCGGACCTGTCGGCGATGAGCAAGTGCTATGCTGCCGATATGGCCAACCGGGTTGCTGCCAATGCTGTTCAGATTTTGGGGGGGTACGGCTTTTGCCGCGACTATCCGGTAGAGAAAATGATGCGGGACGCCAAAATACTGCAGATATTTGAAGGTACGTCGCAAGTGCAGCGCATTGTCATCGGCAAAAGTCTATTGGCTTAAACAAATGCTGAGATTGATTACAAAGATTTGTATTGTTTGTATTGTATAAGGAAGGGTGGAGAGAATATGCGTGAAGTTGTTGTAGTGGGCGCAAGGAGAACGGCGATTGGTGATTTTCTGGGATCGTTAAAGGATAAGACCGCGGTCGAATTGGGAACAATTGCTCTAAAAGCGGCGATTGACAAAGCAGGGGTCACCCCGGCCCAAATTGAAGAAGTTGCTACCGGGCAGGTTTTACAGGCTGGTTGTCAGGGAAACCCCAGCCGGCAGATCACGCTCCATGCAGGCTGTCCGGTGGAAACTGTAGCCCTCACCGTCAACCAACAGTGCCCCTCTTCGATGCGCTGTACAGAAATTATCAGCCAGGAAATTATGCTGGGGAAAATCGATATT
>CAZVLC010000339.1:0-2096 GCA_964627885.1 uncultured Peptococcaceae bacterium | reverse complement strand
ATTAAGATTATTGGTATAAATTTCTCTTAGAACAGCTAGCTGAGAGGCAGTGTCAGGCAGTTTTAACAGTGCCCTAGCGTGTCTCTCCGTAATTACATCTAGCATAATATTTAACCTTACTTCATGGGGTAATTTTAATAACCTTAATTTATTGGCAATCGTTGATTGGCTTTTGCCAACACGAAGCGCTATTTCTTCCTGTGTTAAATTAAAATCGTGTATAAGCTTTTTATAACCCTCTGCTTCCTCAAAGTAATTTAAGCTCTCCCGTTGTAAATTCTCAATCAGCGCTATTTCCGCACTATCCCGGTCACACATGGTTCTGACAATGGCCGGTATTGTTTTATACCCTAAGTTCTGACATGCCCTTAACCGTCTTTCCCCGGCAATGAGATCATAATAATTACCGATCTTTCGAACAATAATCGGCTGAATTACCCCATAAGTATTAATAGATTTTGCTAACTCTTCCAATTGAAAAGAATCAAAGTGCTTTCGCGGCTGATAGGGATTCGGCCTGATTAAATCTATATAGATCTCCCTTACCACTTCTTCGTGCTCTTCCGCATTGTTTAGCCCAAAAAACCTAGATAATGATTCTCCCACCATAATTGTTCCTCCCTTCTCTTTTTAATAATTCGCCATCTTCCATTTATTTCCTGCCCAGCTTTAAAAATATTTTTGATCCGATTATTACTTTACTTTTACTTGCAATAGACAGTATTTTATATAATAATATGATTAGTCAAAATATCCTTTGTGAGGTGTTGTCTATGGATTTTTTTTAAATGGGGAGAAAAGTTACTTCGGCGGCTATTCTCGGGATATTAATAATACAATTGGTGCCGATAAATACTTACGGGAGCGACAAAAAGCCAATCCCCTGGACACAAACTATTAACGTAAACATTTTAAGAACAAAAAAGCTAAGAACAGATTTTGAACAGTTGAAAAAGGATTACCAAGAGTGGAAAGAAACGCGAAATACAAGCGTTACACCCACAGTCGGCCGATCAAGCTCTTTCCAATACAAACAAGGTAATAAGTATACGCAAGATATAACTTACGAAAGTTTAAGATCAGAGTTGGAGCTATTAAGAACTGACTTCGATAAGTTGAAAGGAAAAAATAGTTCTCCGAAAGGAAACTTCGCTTCAGTTAAACAAAATTTGAGTCAAAACCTAAAAAACTTGTTCGCCAAATTTAATTAATGCCATATTTCTAAAAAATCCTCCTTTGCTTAACAAAGGAGGATTTTTTTATTGAATTGCATGACATTGCGGTTCATTGTATAGGTTTTTTCCCGGGCATTCCCGGCTTACGCGGATAAGCAGCTGGGGTCGGTTTAGTTTTTTTAATCGTAATTATTGTCCGTTTGCCAAGCCCCTCCGGTAAATCAAAGGTCTTGACCCCCGTAACCTCTCCGCCTAAAGCTATAATTGCCTTGCCGGCGGTCGATAGTTCTTCTTCACCGTCAACTCCTTTATAGGCGAGAAAGGCCCCTCCTGTTTGGACAAAAGGAAGACAATACTCAACCAGCACCGCAAGATTTGCTACTGCTCGGGAAACAACAACATTATACTTTCCCCGGTATACTTTGTCCTTTCCTAACTCCTCGGCGCGCCCATGGATTGCCTCCGTGCCGCTCAACGAAAGGAGGTTAACCATGTGTTGTAAAAAGCCAACCCTTTTTTGCAAGGAGTCAACCAGCGTCACCTGTATTTCCGGACACATAAGCTTCAGCGGAATTCCCGGAAACCCGGCCCCCGTGCCCAGATCAAGCACTTTTTCGTTTCCTAGCCAATCCCAAACCCTTAAACCCAACGCTGAATCATAAAAATGCTTAATAATAACCTCCTTTTCCTCAGTAATTGCCGTCAAGTTGAATTGCTTGTTCCAGCAAAGCAATTCCGCAAAAAACGTAGCAAACTGCTCTATTTGCCGCTCATTTAAAGTTAACCCGGCAGAAGAAAAGATTTCCGTGAGCAAAGCCCTATCCATTCTCTTTTCCCCCATTCCTCATCATTCTTAATTAAGCTTAAACTCACCCTCGCTATTACATCTCCCGCTCATCAGCAGCTCCGCCACCCGCGGTT
>CAZVLC010000338.1:0-2097 GCA_964627885.1 uncultured Peptococcaceae bacterium | reverse complement strand
CAGTGCAGGCGAAACAGTTGCGGAAATTCAGATATTTGAAATTCAGCTTCGCCAGAAAGAACTTGACAAGCGAGTCCTGCCCGCCATTGCTAAGGCGATACCCTATAAAATCCTGTTTATCCTTGTTTTCGGTGATGAAGCACAGGCGTGGATTGAAGCATCCGGTACATTCTATAACACCGACTGGCAGTCGCTTGGCGGTTTTACGCTGAAGTTCGAGGGGTTGAATCTGGATGCTGTATATGAAAACCTGGCGCGGCAGATTTCAGGTGGTCGGCTCGGAACGGATGGCGACATTGAAGAAGCCGTAGACCGTGATAAAAAGCGGCAAAAACTCGAGCGGGACATTGCCGCTTTGGAGAAAAAAATACTGCGCGAGAAGCAGTTTAATAAGCAGGTAGAGTTGAACGGCAAGTTGAAACGTCTTAAAAAGAACTGGAGGAACTACGATAATGGATAAAATGAAATTTGAAACACCGAACCTCACCGCCGAGAATGTGACGAAAATTGCCGAACTTTTCCCCGGCGTGGTGACCGAGGGGAAGGTTAATTTTGACCTACTGCGCTCCATGCTGGGTGACGAGGTGTACGGCGACGAAGCCTATGAGTTTACATGGGTGGGAAAGCGCGCCGCCATTGCCGAAGCAGGTCGGCCTATCCGCAAAACCCTTCGCCCCTGCGTGGAGGAAAGCAAGGATTGGGATACGACCGAGAACCTCTACATAGAAGGCGACAACCTTGATGTGCTGAAACTTTTGCAGGAAAGCTATCTTGGCAAAGTCAAAATGGTGTATATCGACCCACCGTACAATACAGGGAATGATTTTATTTACCGTGACAATTTTGCGCAAAGCCGCGAGGACTATGATGAAGAAGCTGGTGTCTACGATGAAGACGGCGACCGCCTTTTTAAGAACACTGAAACCAACGGACGCTTCCACTCCGACTGGTGCAGTATGATGTATCCGCGTCTTGTATTGGCAAGGAATATGCTGCGCGATGATGGGGTTATTTTCATTTCGATTGATGATGGTGAAGTAGCTCAACTGCGGAAAATGTGTGATGAGGTATTTGGTGTGGTTAATTATGCCGGTCACTTTCCATGGCACAAGAGAACAGCAAAATCTGACGTTCCATTTGGGATTTCGCAGGACTACGAGTGGGTTCTCTGCTATGCAAAGTCGTATAAATTTGCGGCGTGCCTTGAAGGTGGAACGCGCAAATATTACGATACAGATGATTTGCCAAATAGACCGTGGCGCATTCATGATTTAACTAAGCAAACAAGTGCAAGTGAACGTCCAAACAGTTTTTTTACGATGGTTGATCCAAAAACAGGAAAAGAATATCCTGCAAATCCAAACAGAACCTGGGCTGTAACTGAGGAAACTTTTAAGAAATATTACGCCGAGGATCGCATAGTTTTTCCCGGCGACTACGATTTTCTAAACATATCGAATCCTGTGTTCCGTTACTTCAAAGAAGATGATAAAGCAAAAGCTGGTGAAAGGTTCGGTTATATCCCCGTAAGCACGAATCTACCCAACGACATTGGTATGACGCAAGATGGTACAAAAGACATAGACTCGTTATTTGGGCAAAAGATATTCAGTTTCCCTAAGCCTGTTGCTCTTATCAAATACTTTGTGAAAATGACTACGTCGATAAAAAAGGATGAAGGAGACATCGTCCTCGACTTTTTCTCCGGCTCCGCTACCACCGCCCACGCCGTCATGAAGCTAAATGCCGAGGACGGCGGCAAGCGTAAATTTATCATGGTGCAGTTACCCGAAGTCACCGACGAAAAATCTGAAGCATTTAAAGCAGGATATAAAAACATCTGTGAAATCGGCAAAGAACGCATCCGCCGTGCCGGGGAGAAGATAAATGCGGAATGCGGAATGCGGAATGCGGACAGGGAAATGCAGAATACGGACTTAGCGGGTAATAATTCGGAATTCCGAACTCCGAATTCCGAATTAGACACAGGTTTCCGTGTCCTCAAGCTCGATGATACCAACATGAACGATGTGTACTACGCGGCGGGTGACTATACGCAGGACTTGATTATGCAAATGGAAAGTAACATCAAGCCCG
>CAZVLC010000337.1:0-2109 GCA_964627885.1 uncultured Peptococcaceae bacterium | reverse complement strand
CAGTGCATGTAATGAGCCGACAGCCAGGCAGCATCAAAAAGACGCTTTCCATTCCCCTGGTACGTCCCCGCGATCACAGCCTGACGTTACGTCCGGAATTTATCGGTCTAAAGAAAGAAATCTTGGAATTGATCTGGGAAGAAAGCAAAGCGGCCGCCCAGGAATTCTAAATGACAACGCCTTGGCAACAGACGCAATAAAACCGTAATGGGTTTACGAGCCGCTCAGCCACGGCCAGTAAACCCATTTCTTTATCGAATGCTTGAAGGATTCTTTATTGTCTTATCTTTTCAGCAATGACCCCAGCAAACCTCTGACCAGTTCCCGGCCGATCTGCCGACCCACCGTATTGACAGCGCTTTTGGTCATTTGTTCTACAAACGTATCGGATTTTCTTCCCGGTTTTGACCGGCTTGCGGCCTGGCGCTCTTTCTCCGCTGCCGCCTGCTCTTCCTGCCGCTGCGCCTCTTCTTTTTCCCGCAGCATTTTGGCTTGCAGCTTTTCATAGGCAGACTCCCGGTCAACTGTTTTTTCATATTTGCCGTACATGATTGACTGGTTTATGGCCTGACTTCTTCTCTGCTCTGAAATGGGTCCCATCAAACTGCGGGGAGGCAGGATAAAAGCCCGCTGCACCATCGCAGGACTGCCTTTTTCCTCCAGAAATGAGACCAGGGCTTCGCCGACCGCCAGTTCCGTAATGACATCAGCCACTTTGTAGTTGGGGTTTTGACGAAACGTTTCCGCGGCCGCCTTGATGGCCTTCTGATCTTTCGGCGTAAAGGCCCGCAGGGCGTGTTGTACCCGATTGCCCAACTGCCCCAGAACACTGTCGGGAATATCGGCCGGATTTTGGGTAATGAAATAGATGCCTACGCCCTTGGAACGAATCAGGCGCACCACTTGTTCAATTCTCTCCAGCAACACTTTGGGAACGTCATTAAAAAGCAGGTGAGCTTCGTCAAAGAAAAAGATCATCTTGGGTTTGTCCAGATCGCCGACCTCCGGCAGTTCTTCAAACAGCTCGGAAAGCATCCACAACAGGAATGTCGAATACAGCAGCGGGGAATGAAATAGCTGGTCACAGGCCATGATGTTGATATAACCCATCCCATCGCGGTCTGTTTTCAGCAAATCATAAATATCCAGGGCTGGTTCACCGAAAAACTGATCCGCCCCCTGTTCTTCAATGACCAGAATGGCACGTTGGATGGCACCGATGGACTGTTTGGAAACATTTCCGTACTCCGTTGTATATTCGGCGGCGTTTTCCGCCACATAGACCAGCATGGTTTTTAAATCTTTCAGATCGAGAAGCAACAACTGCTGGTCATCGGCAATTTTAAAAGCAATATTTAAAACGCCGGTTTGGGTATCATTCAGGCCCAACAAACGGGATAAAAGCAACGGCCCCATCTCAGAGATGGTGGTACGTACGGGATGACCTTGCCGGGCAAACACATCCCAGAATTGTACCGGGAAGGCATGATAGTTGAAATTATCGAGCTCCAGTTTTTTAATTCTTTCCTGCATTTTGGGACTATCTTCCCCTGGTTCGCACATCCCGGCAAGATCTCCCTTGATGTCGGTAAGAAACACTGGCGTGCCGGTTGCACTAAAGGATTCGGCCAGCACTTTCAGCGTAATGGTTTTACCGGTTCCGGTAGCCCCGGCAATCAAGCCATGGCGGTTGGCCATGGAAGGCAGAATATATAGTTCGTTTTCTCCTTTGGCAATCTGCAATCCGTTTTTCGTCATATCATTCTCCTATGTCTTTATTGCACTACTGTTTATGATTGTCCGAGACGATTTTTGCTTTCTTCCTCCAAGGCCTTAATCAATTGGTCATAGTCTTCCTGTAATTTGTTGAGCTCATCCGCCAGATTAAGCGCTGTCAAAACAGCCACCTTGCTGGTCGAGAGATGGTGGTTTCTCTGGCCGATCATGCGCATACGCCGATCTACATAGGAACCAAGCATTTGTATATATTCCGGATCTTCATTGCCCTTAACCACATAATCTTCGTTATAAATACTAACCGCCACTTTGTTGACCGTGTTTTTTTTGGCATCCACTTCGCCCGCCCCCTTTTCTAGGAATGAGTAATCC
>CAZVLC010000336.1:0-2113 GCA_964627885.1 uncultured Peptococcaceae bacterium | reverse complement strand
TACAAAAACTAATGGGGACGATTATATTTTAATCTCTGTACGGGCATCGCCCAACCATTAGACCTTGTACAGAGATTTGACATTCATTCGAATATGCTTACGTCGTGACACTGCAATCACCTCCATGGTTTGAGTAACCTTTTCAATTATACCATATTTTCTCTACAATGCTTTTTTTCCACAACATCCGCCACCATTTTCTCACATAAAACGGAGAAGCTTTTTGAATCGCTTTCTGCCCGATGCTACTATCCAAAGGCATCATCTCTATATATTCATCGCCGGATAGATACTTTTGCGTTACAGCAGCTACTTGCGGAAAGAAGCGCGCCATTTCACCCGCGTAGTCTACGATCAATAAATAATACGGTTTATTCTGCCCCTCTCTTTTGGCTAAGAAGATATACGCACTTTTTACTTCCTTCACCTTTTTAAAAAAAGCGGTCACCGCGTTTAGCATCCCCTCCGGATATTCCTCCGGTTCACTAAGCAAAATCTGCTCATCCTTTTTTTCAATGATCTCTGCTCTTATTTCAGAAAAAAACTTCATAATCTCCGAAGTAATGAGAAAGTTTTGCCCATAGGGATTGATCGCAAAACCCTTTATTTCATAGCTATCTTTTAAAACCATGCCTTTTAAATCTTCATATGTCGCTATAAAGGTTTGTTCTGTTTGCTTTGACCATTTTTTTAATTCATCCCAATCAGTAAATGCCATAAAGTAGGATTCATTTTGCTCATTAATTAATATTTTAAATCTGAGGGTTGAGCCGGCCTTTAACACTCCATTTTCGATTTCCCCATCGAGAATTACCGGCGTTAAAAATTGGGCGTGCGTAATTTGATCAGCCAGTAAAATTTCATTTACTTTCGTTTTCTCCGCCATAAACTTATTCATGATTATGACAAGTTCCGGATTTGTTACTTGCTTTTGCGCATCAATATACACACTTTTCCCCCCTCATGTTCACTTCCCCTTTACTTTATCGATTATCGCCATTACATAATGCGCCGTACCCACTAAATCGTCAACCTTGATATATTCTTCTTTGGTGTGCACCTTGCTCATGCCTATCGCTAAATTTACCGTTTTAATGCCCCGGTGGTTAAAATAATTAGCATCACTGCCCCCACCGGAAGCAATTACCTTTGGGGTAAGTCCCAAATCTGCGGCGGCATTTTTCGCGATCTGCACCACCTCTTCATTTTCATCGAGCTGAAAAGCAGGATATTGCCGCTCAATCTTTGTTTCTAAACGAGCCCCCATCTCTTTACAGGCTTTTTGTAGACAATTCAGCATATGCGTCATTTGCTGCTGCAATTTTTCTTCATCCAGGCTTCGTGCCTCTCCTTGCAACTTCACTTTCTCACAAACAATGTTCGTGGCCAGTCCGCCACTAATCACTCCGATATTTGCCGTTGTTTCTTCATCAATCCGTAGCAGCTTCATATTATTAATCGCCCGGGCAGCTACCTGAATGGCACTAACCCCTTCTTCCGGGTTCATTCCCGCATGAGCAGCTTTACCATAAATCGTTGCATAGATTTTGTCATGAACCGGAGCTTGACAAATAATCATCCCGGGATCCCCATCACAATCCAAAACAAAGCCTATTTTGGCGCTGAGCAGTTTGTCGTCAAAATAATGGGAGCCCCATACTCCGGCTTCTTCCGCCACGGTAAACAAAAACTCAATATCCCCATGTTCGATGTTTTCTTCTTTAATGTGTCTTATAACTTCAAGCAACACTGCTACCGCTGCTTTATCATCCCCGCCTAAAACAGTGGTCCCATCACTGTATATCGCCCCATCCTTCACCTGTGGGTTGATCCCTTCGCCCGGCGAAACCGTGTCCATATGGGCCGAAAAAAGTATAGTTTGTTTGCCGGCTAAATTCCCTTTTAATTTTGCGACAATATTTCCCGTATCAGAACCAACAACTTGCCCAACGTGCTCATCTATTACTACTTCCAGCCCTAAATCTTCTAATAACTTCTTCAAGTAAACGGCAAATTTTCCTTCTTTGTAACTAGGACTATCAATCTTGACCATATCGACAAATTCTTTGACAAGTCGCTCCTGCTTAATCACTTCCAAAACCCCCTATAATTT
>CAZVLC010000335.1:0-2119 GCA_964627885.1 uncultured Peptococcaceae bacterium | reverse complement strand
AAAGCTGGAAAATGTTTAGTGGCTTCGGCGAAATATGGGCAGAACGAAATAATTGCTGTTGTCCTGCATTCAACTAACCGCTTTGGCGATGCGCAAATACTATTGGATTATGGAATTAGAGTAAAGGAGACACAGGTAAATGCAAATGGATAATATTATGAAAAAACAATTGAATAACGGGGTAAGAATACTTACAGAAAAGGTTCCCGGCGTTCGTTCCCTGTCTATGGGTATCTGGGTGGGGGCAGGTTCGCGGCATGAAAATGAGCAAAGAGCTGGGATATCCCATTTTATCGAACACATGATGTTTAAGGGAACGCAAAAGCGTTCTGCCGCAGAGATTGCGGAGGCTCTCGATTCTGTGGGGGGACAGTTGAACGCCTTTACGACTAAAGAATATACGTGCTATTATACCAAAACTCTCGATGAGCATTTTGATCTGGCTTTAGACGTGCTCGCAGATATGTTCTTTAATTCTACTTTTTCGGAAAAAGCGATTGAGAAAGAAAGAAACGTGATTGAAGAAGAAATAAAAATGTATGAAGATACACCGGACGAGCTTATTCATGATCTGTTTGTGCATACCGCTTGGCCGGAGCATCCTTTAGGTAAGCCAATCCTTGGGACAGCAGAGTCTTTGAGCCAATTTCACCAACAGGATTTTTTTGCTTATCTTCAAGAAAAGTATGTGGCTAATCGGATTGTCGTGGCCATTGCCGGTAATCTCGAACACGAAGCAATTCAGGAAAAGGTAGCGCGGGTCTTCGAAAAAATGCCGGCTCATCAACAGGATGAGGAAATAATTTCACCGGAGCAGACCAAAGCCAATGTTTTTAACCTGACACGTGATACGGGACAAGTTCAGATTTGTCTGGGCACCGGGGGATTATCGCAACATGATGAGCGACTATATGTAGCTTCTGTACTAAATAATGTTTTAGGTGGTGGGCTTTCTTCCCGTTTAGTGCAATCAATCAGGGAGGAAAGAGGTTTAGCCTATTCTGTTTTTTCCTATCATACTGCTTTTTGTGACACCGGGCTTTTCACTTTTTATGCCGGAACCAGTCCTACCAAGTATGATGAAGTGATTCATTTATTGGTGAAGGAAGTGGAGGATGTTTTAGCCAATGGGATAAAGGAGAAAGAGCTGATTCGCGCTAAAGAACAAATTAAAGGCAGCTTATTACTGGGGTTAGAAAGCGTAAGCAGCAGAATGACCCGATTAGGGCGTAACGAATTATGTTTGAAGCGGATTATTCCGATTACCGAAATAGTTGAGCGGATTTCGGCAGTAACCGGGGACGATGTGAAAACGATAGCCCATGATTTATTTGCGGAAAAACGCTTTGCCTTAAGTACGATCGGCCCTTTGCAAGAGCCGTTGAACATGCAAGCTTATTTATAACGAGGCGAAATAGCTACAGAAAAATAAGCATAACCCTTTATTACCGGCATAATATTTAAATGACAGAAAAATTGGTAAAGGAGGGTTATTTTTATGGTGAAATTTTTCCTGATTACACTTTTCATAATTTTAGTCTCCATCGCAATAAGCACAAAAAAAAGACTGAAAAGGATGAGAGAGATCGGGAATTTTGAAAACGCCGTAGACTCACCGACTTCATATGCGATCGGAGAATTGGTTGCAATAGCCGGCGGTATATATCTTTCTTTAGTCCTCTTAGCTTCTTTCCTGAAATTATCTATGCCGGAACGAATCGTTATATATGGCTGGTCTTTTGATTATCTGGCATCCATTGCGGTTGTTCTTGCCATACTGCAGCCCATAATCCTCTCTTTGTATTATCGTGTGACGAAAAAGATTTAAATGAAAGGATCGATGCTATGATGAAGCAGGTGATTTTATGCGGCTAAGTGAATTAATCGGGAAAGATATCGTAAATATCCAAAATGGTGGACGTTTAGGCACGGTCGCCGATTCAGATTTGGTGATTGAATTAGAAACCGGGGAAATTCAATCAATTTTGTTACCGAGCAGAGCCGGATTTCTGAGCCTTTTTGACCGGAATAATTTTACGATTCCTTGGAGCTGTGTGAAAAAAATTGGCAGTGAAGTAATTATTGTTTACAAAGATGGTAGTATTGAAACAGGTATAGC
>CAZVLC010000334.1:0-2124 GCA_964627885.1 uncultured Peptococcaceae bacterium | reverse complement strand
CTTTAATATGGTTACTGTCGATGGTGATACCAGTACGAATGATACGTTGGTGGTAATGGCTAACGGTCAGGCAGGGAACACACTGATTAGCGATGTAAATAGCCCTGCTTTCCGGTTGTTTTGTGAGGCCTTAAAGGATATTTGCCAGTCATTAGCCAAAATGATTGCCCGAGATGGTGAGGGAGCTACGAAGTTGTTGGAAGTCAGTGTCATAAATGCGCCAGGTCAAGAGGATGCTCGCAAGGCGGCTCGCACGATTGCCGGTTCCACTTTACTAAAAGCGGCGATTTTTGGCGGAGATGCGAACTGGGGAAGGATCATTTGTGCCTTAGGTTATTCCGGGGCCCAGTTTGAACCGACAAGGGTTGACATATATCTTGGAGATATACCGGTAGCCCGTAATGGGGTGGGCGTCGTGTTTAGTGAAGAAGAAGCAGGAAAGATTCTGGCAAAAGGAGAAATAAGGATTATCATCGATTTGCGTGTGGGACAATTTGCCGCCGTGGCCTGGGGTTGTGATTTGTCTTATGAGTATGTCAAAATAAATGCTGATTATAGATCCTGAGGAGGGGTTAGAAGATGGATAATCAGATGGTTAAGGAGATGGGGCAGGAATATGTGATGAATACATATTCACGCCAGCCGCTTGCCCTTGTAAGAGGGTGGGGGAGTTACGTCTGGGATAGTAACGGCAATAAGTATCTCGATATGATTAGTGGAATAGCGGTAAATAACGTTGGACACTGTCATCCTAAAGTGGTCAAAGCGATTAAAGACCAGGCTGAGAAGTTAATTCATTGTTCCAATTTGTATTGGAATGAACCGCAAGTACTTTTAGCCAAATTAATAGTAGAAAATTCTTGCGGGGATAAGGTTTTTTTCTGTAACAGTGGGGCAGAGGCCAATGAAGGGGCCATCAAGATTGCTCGTAAATACTCTGCAGAGAAATATGGCGCTGAACGTTTCGAGATTATTACGGCGCAAAACTCTTTCCACGGGAGAACGTTTGGGGCTTTAACCGCCACAGGGCAGGAAAAGTACCAACGGGGATTTGCTCCTTTAGTACCAGGTTTCAAATATGTTCCCTATAATGATTTGAATGCCATACAGGGGGCTGTATCTGCCCAAACGTGTGCGATCATGTTGGAACCCATTCAGGGTGAGGGCGGTATTCACCCGGCTACAAAGTTGTATTTAGATGCCGTGAAAGCATTGTGTGCCGAAAAGGATTTGCTCTTAATCTTTGATGAGATACAAGTAGGTTTAGGACGTACGGGGGCACTTTTCGCCTATGAACATTACGAAGTGGAACCGGATATCTTTACATTAGCGAAGGGCTTGGGCGGCGGTGTGCCAATTGGGGCTATCGTTGCTCGCGGTCAGGCAGCTACTGTTTTAGGCCCCGGGCAACATGCTTCTACTTTTGGTGGGAATCCTTTAGCAACCGCTGCGGCGTACGCGGCACTTTCGGTGATTATTGAAGAGAAACTTGCTAAGCAGGCTGCGGAAAAAGGGGAGTATATCAAGAAAAGGATCAACAGCTTACGCCAAGAGAATCCGCTGATTAAAGAGATCAGAGGAATGGGGCTATTATTAGGAATTGAATTGACCTTGGAAGGGCAGCAGGTGCAGGAACGATGTCTGAAAAAAGGGTTATTAATTAATTGTGTGCAGAATACGGTGATTAGGTTAGCACCGCCTCTAAATATTGGGTATCGTGAGATAAATGAAGGGCTTAATATTTTGCAGGAGGCCCTGGAAGAAATTTTAGTGGGTTGCTGAAAGCTGCGGAGCGGAGGAAATATTATGGTAAATTTAAAGGGACGTGACTATTTAACATTGGCCGATTTCAGCAGAGAGGAAATTTGGTATTTGCTGGAGCTGGCGAAGGATTTAAAAAAGAAACAAAAAACGGGGATTGCCCATGAAATATTGAAGGGAAAAACATTAGCGATGATTTTTCAGAAGGCTTCCACGCGTACGCGGGTATCTTTTGAAACGGCGATGTTTCATTTGGGCGGTTTAGGGATGTTTTTGAGTAAAAATGAGTTGCAGATGGGCAGAGGTGAACCGATCGAAGACACCGCCAGAGTACTGGCGAGATATGTAGACGGGATCTTGATT
>CAZVLC010000333.1:0-2138 GCA_964627885.1 uncultured Peptococcaceae bacterium | reverse complement strand
AATTGCCGGACGGTAACGCCCCATCATAAATCTCCCGCGGACGAACCAACAGTTTTTCGCTATCTTTCCCGGTTAAATAAAGGCTAAACGTTTTCCCGTTTTCCCCTTCTTCCCCAAACAGCATCAGCATTTCCTTGGTCCAAGTGAGTGCCTCGGCAAGATATTCTTCGCGCTTGGTGCTTTCGTGCAACTCCAGTAAAGCCCAGACCAAAAAAGCATAATCATCAAGATAAGCAGGATAAGCTGCCTCATGATCCCGATAACGCGCCAGCAGACGCCCGTCCGTTCTGACCAGCTTCTGCCGGAGGAATACGAGGCCCTTTTCCGCCGCAGCAAGGTATTCGGCGGAATGTTCCTCCAGTAATCTGCCTCCGATAGCCAAAGCCGCAATCATTAAAGCATTCCAAGCCGTTAAGACTTTATCATCTTTAAAAGGGGGAACCCGCTTTTTTCTGGCCTCGAACAGTCTTTGCCTAAAGTGCTCTATCTTCGTACGCTCCAAAACGTATGTGTTCTTAAAATCGCTTCTACCCTCCAGTTCACTTGTACTCTCCAACTCACTTGTGCTCTCTAATTTTTGTTTTATCAGATTAGGAATATTCTGCCCGTCAAAATTTCCTTTCTCCGTGATATCATACAAGCGGCAAAAATCCGCTCCGGCTTCCTCCCCTAAAACCGTCCTGACCTCAGCCGGAGTCCAGAGATAATATTTTCCTTCCACCCCTTCCGAATCCGCATCTTCGGCCGAAGAAAAAGCTCCTTCCGGCAAGGTCATCTCGCTTAGAACATAGCTAAAGATTTTTTCCGCCACATCGTGATACAAAATCTTCCCAGTGAGCTGATAGGCATCGAGATAAGCAATCGCCAAAAGTGCATTATCATAAAGCATTTTTTCGAAATGAGGAACCAGCCATTCTTGATCGGTGGAATAGCGGGCAAAGCCAAAACCCACATGGTCAAAAATACCCCCCTTATATATTTGCTCTAACGTTTTTTCAACCATTACCAAGGCCTCAGGGGCAAGTTTAGCCTGATAGTAGCTGAGCAAAAAGAATAAATTACTTGGTGAAGGGAACTTTGGAGCTCGCCCAAAACCCCCGTAAACCGGATCAAAATTGGCGGTAAGTTCAGCAAAAGCTTGATCCGGCAGTTTGGGGGACAACTCCCCTGTTTTATCCTCAGTGTGCAGGTGCAGGACAAATTCGGTCAGTTCATCTCCGGTCTGTGCCAGCTTGACCCGATCATGTCGCCAAAAATGCTGCACCTTCTGCAGCAATTCCAATAAACCGGGCATCCCCATCCGGCTTATTTTGGGAAAATACGTACCGGCAAAAAAGGGCTTCTGCTCCGCATCCATAATGATCGTCATCGGCCAGCCGCCATGCCCGGTCAAGGCTTGACAAAACGTCATATATAAATGATCTAGATCAGGGCGCTCCTCCCGGTCAACTTTGATGGCAATAAAGCCGTCATTGAGCACGACCGCCACCTCTTCATCCTCAAAAGACTCTCGCTCCATCACATGACACCAATGGCAAGTTGGTTTCTATAACCAACGCTATGAGTACCCAATAGAAAGAAATATCGGCTTATCCTCAGCTTTTGCTTTATCAAACGCTTCTTGACCCCATGGGAACCAATCAACTGGATTGTGAGCGTGCTGTAATAGATACGGCGATTTCTCGTTTATCAATCTATTGGGTACAACATTATTGTTAGTCATTTTATCACCTTCCTTCATAACGTATTTCATTTTAGTATACCCCAAAAATCAAGGATATTACCAAAAAGTCAATATCCTCAATTTTCTTACTTATATGTTATGGCAATCATTATATCGTCATTCATTTTGGTGTAGTCTACATGGTCGATTATGGTTTTATACAGCTGGTTTTGGTCTTCCCAAGTTAGATCAGGGTTTTCTATCAAATCAACAAATTCTTTAAGGATATTTACCCTTTCTGTGCTACTTTGCTCCTGCATACATTTATATTCTATTTCAAGAAGTCTAACATCTTCGGAAAGAGCTTTCTTTTCTCCATTTAACCTTGATAAAAGTTTAGTATAAAAGTCAATTGTATATTATAATGTCCCCATAGAACTGGACAGGAAATTGCGGAATCTAAATGAACTTGATA
>CAZVLC010000332.1:0-2142 GCA_964627885.1 uncultured Peptococcaceae bacterium | reverse complement strand
GGCTTGCGGTACCAAACTGGGCTAAAAGCAAATGGGTGAGGGGGATTATGCTGGGGCTATTTCTTCTTACCATGGTGATGATTCTGGCGAGCGGACAAAAAATTCCTGTAATGCTTATCCTAACAATTGCAGGGGTAATGCTGAGTCTGTTTTATGTACCAGCCTTCTGGCATCGCTATCTTTGTCCTTATGGAACCATACTGAATTTTACCGGAAAGTGGGCACGTAATTTCTACACTGTGGATCAGGAAAACTGCGTTCGCTGCGGCAAATGCAAACAGGCTTGTCCGGCAGAAGCGATTATCATGAAAGATCCCCAAGACTACCCGATCATTGACAAAGGGCTATGCCTGGAATGTACACAATGTGTTCAGGCATGTCAGAAGGATGCTATTCACTATACGAATCAGTTTTAGATGGCTAAATAGTTTAATTGCCCTGAACGAGGCATGGACGATGTGAAATAACATTCCCCATGCCTCATAATAGCAGATCCTCCAGGGCAGTCAGATTATAAATGGTAATTTTTCTGCCGGACATGGCGATGTATCCTTCATCACACAATCTGCCAAGCTCTCGTGACAGGGAAGGGCGGGTTATATTCATGTGCTCTGACAAAATCTTTTTGGAAAAAGGCAGGGTGATCTGTTCCGGGGATTGCTGTTTTTTTATTTCTTTAATAAGAAAATGAGCGATCTTTTGCCGGACTGATTCCAGTGACAACAATTCTATTTTCCGGTTTAACAGAATAATGCGATTGGCGAAAATCTCCAGAAGTCTTTCCGTGAGGCTGGAATCGCGGGAAAAGAGAGTGAACAGATCCTCGCGGGAGATGAACAGAATATCGCTCTCTTCGGTGGCAACGATATTGGCATGATGAACGTTGGGACTGGCAAAAATAGCAGCTTCAGCGATGGACTCATGTTTTCCGAATCGGGCGATGGTGACTGTTTTCCCAGAGGGAAAGAGTTTCTGGGCTTCCACTTTGCCGGAAAGGACAATCCCCATACGAGAGGCAGGCTCCCCGTCGGCTATGATTTCTTTGCCGGCGGGATAACTTGACACAACAATATGTAAATCCTGAAAGAGTGTTGACAGCTCTTGGGGGGTTTTTTCTTTGAAAAGAGGAATTTTGTGAAGGGTTGATGTCAATATGTTCATTGTTAATAAAACTCCTTCGTTCGGTAACTAATGTTACCGAATCTTTTTTCTTATTCTAATATACTGATCCCATGAAGACAACACGACAAAACAGATGGGAGTGAATAGATGTGATTCGTCAATCAGATAAGAATAAAACCGAGCTGCCATTAAAACCGACGGCTATCACTAATTATAAAACCATTGATGTGGAACTGGCAAAAATCGTGGGGAATTTCTGGAAATACACCTGGAACAATGAAGATTCTGCACTTGCACCCAAAGACAAGTATTTGCTGTCACTTGCTAATGCAGCGGGTGCTCTCCGTTTTCGTCAGGCAACTCGTGAATTGCTGAAGGCCTATGCCACTGGGGTAACCATTCAGGAATTGGATGAAATATTTGCACTCTTGGCATGGAATCAGGGTATCGGTACTTTTTCGTCTGAAATCGGACCTTCGACGCTGTTTCAGGCCTACAAGATGATGAAGGAAATGGAAGCAAACGGACAAAGCAGGGAATCAGTTCTGCAGAAATTGATGGAGCATTTTGGCGAAGAAAATCCGCTCGTCAGTACCCTGCCGGAAAAATGATAGCAGGATCATTGTATGTGTTCTGCAAAGGAGCAGATGGCATAAATGGGACTAAGCCGAACCAAATTTAGATATAAATCAAAGAGGAGGAATGGTGGAGAATGAGTATGTTTTGTTATCAATGTCAGGAGACAGCCAAAAACACTGGATGTACCGTCAGAGGAGTTTGTGGCAAGAAGGAAGACCTTGCTAATCTGCAGGATCTTTGAATTTATGTCCTGAAGGGATTATCCTTTTACGGGGTCAAAGCACGGGCGCATGCTATTGAGGATCACAAGGTGAATACCTTTATCTTTGAAGGGTTGTTTATGACGATTACCAATGCCAATTTTGACAATTCTCGTTTTACCGAAAAGATCAGAGAAGGCTTGGCATTACGTGTAGGACTTGAGCAAAAAATTGAAGCTGC
>CAZVLC010000331.1:0-2145 GCA_964627885.1 uncultured Peptococcaceae bacterium | reverse complement strand
AAGCACTGGAATTACTAAATAATTTACTGGTCGCGGGAGGTTATGTCACCGGGAAGTTCCTTCAGGGCGTCCTCGAAAGAGAAAAGCTGTCTTCAACAGCCCTTGACAATTCTTTAGCCATACCGCACGGTTATCCTGAAGACATTATCTTACCGGTGATCGGAGTGTTAACGGCAAAAGAGCCATTAGCCTGGGGAAATGGAGCAAATGTTTCGCTTGTTTTTTTGCTGGCGATCAATGAAGCTTCTAAATATGAATTTCGTCGTGTCTATAAGATAATTAATAATCACGAAATAACGGAGGCGCTCAAAAGAGCCGGTAACACGGATGAAGTATTAAATATTTTAAAAGGGACAAAAATTGGGAGGTAAAAATAATGATTAAAAAAGAGCTTACAATTATGAACAAAACAGGATTACATGCCCGTCCGGCTTCCATGTTTGTGCAAAAGGCCAGTAAATTTAAATCCAGTATTATGATTGAGAAAGAGGATAAAACCATTAATGCCAAAAGCATTATTTCGGTGCTTTCCGGCGGAATTTCGCAAGGGACAAAAATTACCCTAGTGATTGACGGAGAGGATGAGCAGGAAGCGGAGAAGGCTTTGGTCGAATTGGTTGAAAGTAATTTCGGAGAATAAAACAAATGACTACGATGAAACGTATTCAATGCGACTTTTACTGTAATGGTTGTCAACAGGAGGGGCCCCATTATCTAGTTTATAGCAATAATGTGCTGATTCATTCCGAATGTCTAAATTGCGGAAGAGTTGTGCCATTCAGTGAAGAGACTTTACTCTCGCTTTATGCAAAGGATATCGTTCAGCGTATTTTAACCAAACCGCAACGCTTAAATCAGGAGCTGAAGCGGGATTTGCGGCATGCCATTTTATCTTTGCCGGTACGGGTGATTACTAAGCCTTATCGTATGGTAAAAGAAGTGGAAGAGGTTGTCGATGAAAACAAAGGAAAAGGGAAAACAAAATAAATAGTGATCGAAGGGGTGGATATTAATGGAAAGCTTAGACAAGGCTATAGTGCAAGCAGTTGAGTTTATGGCCATTTCTGCCAGGACAGCACCTAAGGCTAGGGGAGATGACTTTTTGGGTATCAAGATTATCAGTGGTGATGCTGTCGCCAATTTAGCCGATGAAATGGTGCGTTACGGGCAGGAGACCCAGAGAAAGAATTATGACCGCGATGGTGAAAATGTGCGTAATTCAAGTGCTATTTTATTACTGTCCTTGGATGATCCTGCGGTAGGGGGCATGAATTGCGGAGCCTGTGGTCATAATCATTGTGCTGATTTAAAAACGGAAATAGGATTAGAATTTGATGGCCCGCTTTGCGCCTGGCGGCTGATCGATCTGGGGGTAGCCCTAGGTTCGGCGGCTAAAACAGCCAGCATGTTTAATCTTGATAACCGCATTATGTATCGTATAGGGGCAGTAGCGAAGAAATTAGGAATAATTGCCGGACAAATAGTAGTTGGCATTCCAGTATCCGCTTCAGGTAAAAATATCTACTTTGACCGAAAATAAAGCAAGACAAATGATTATTCGTCAAATACTTGTTATGAAAGAGGCCGGACTACATGCCCGCCCTGCTGTTCAGCTTGTTGAGTTAGCTTCCAAATTTCGTGCGGAGATTTTTGTGGAAAAGGGAGAGAGCCGTTATAATGCCAAAAGCATTGTTTCCCTTCTTTCTGCCGGGATTGCTCAAGGGGATAAAATATATCTGATTATCGAAGGTGAGGATGAAGAAGCCGCGGATATGGCTTTACAGGCTTTTTTTAAATGAAGCTTTTGCACGCTTTGTTTGTTTATGTGGATGTGGAGAAAAGCTCAGGACTTCAGTAATGCGGTAAGTTTACTGGAGGGCTGAGCTTTTATTTATCCCGATACAGTGTCAAATATGAAAAAATATAGAAGGATTATCAATGTTATTGTCTAAATATACCTTAAATAGAGACAAATGCCTAATTATAGATGACGTAGATCTTATTGCTAATTTAGCGAAAGGGGGGGTAGTATGTGTTTCAAATACAAAGCCACAGGTTGCGGAATAATTTTAGTTTTGGTGTGTTGCTTGTTTACGGCCGGTTGTGTGCCAAACAGTGGGGATAATGGTGGGAATGACAGCAGGG
>CAZVLC010000330.1:0-2146 GCA_964627885.1 uncultured Peptococcaceae bacterium | reverse complement strand
ATACAAAGGTAAACAGATATTATACAAGAAGATATAATTATATAAGAAAAGTTAAATAAAAGAAGGTATGAGCCAAGATACCATGAATAGAAAACGACTACATAGATCTTTTAACCCTTCAGTTTCTCAAAAATTCGACCTCAGAATTAATAATTTCCTTAATAGTAAAAAATAGCTGGTTCATACTTTTTAATAAAAACCACAGAAGATTTAAGTTTAGTAAATTTTTAATGCAAAGTTTGTAATATTTGTGGAGAAAGGGGAGTGTGCTATCGTCTTCATAGTATTAAAAAGTTTTTCTTATAAGTGGGCTGAGGAGAAATAAAATAAAAGGAGGGTTTCAATTGAAAAGGAAAAGTAGCTTGATTTTAGTTATATGTTTCGTGGTAATCTTTTCATTATTATTTGCAGGTTGTGAGTCCAAACAAACCAGTGAAGAACCTAACAATGGTAAGGGTGAATCGAATTTAAAAATAGCGCTTCTTTTGCCGGGTGCTACATCGGATGCTGACTATAATAGCCTGGGGTATATAACGCTAACTAATATTGAGAATAAATTTAACATTCCTGGTGCTTATACAGAAAATGCTCAGATTCCAGATATTCCACGAGTGATAAAGGAATATATCAATAATGGTTATAATGTAATATGGAGTCATGGTAACCAATTTAATGAAGCGACATTAGAAGTAGCAAAGGAAAACCCAGATGTAAGCTTTATTATAGAGCTAGATATTGCTCCCAAAGAAGCAGACCGTCTACCTAATATATTCTATGTTGAGCGAAATTACCATTCAGGTTATTATGTACAAGGTGCAGCTGCAGCACTGGCCAGTAAGACTGGGAAAATTGGTTATGTGGGGGGACTTGAGCTACCTTACCAAAAAACTATGCTAAATGCAATTCAACAGGCAATTAATGATTTGGAACTTGATACAAAGATCTTGTATTCATTTACTGGAGATAATAACGATGCACTTAAAGCAAAACAATCTTCAGAAGCTTTTATATCTCAAGGTTGTGATGTGTTAATTAGTGGAGTTAATATGGGTACCTATGGTATCTTTAATGCTGTAACTGAAGCTGATACAAAGGTTTTGGTTGGATGCATGTATAGCAGTAAGGCGGGACAACTTCCTGACAATTACCTATCGGCAGAACTATTTGATTTTGAAGTTATAATAGAGCAGATTGTTTCCAGTCTTGAGAAGGGTGTAACAGGTGATGCCATTCTTATGAGATATGGAAAGGGAGATGCAAGGTATACTGAATTTCCAATACTTAATGTGAGTGATGAAGTAAATGCTAAAGCACAGGAACTTGCTGATGCTGTCGATAGTGGGGACATTGTGGTTGAAATGAATATGGATACAATTAATGTAAAATAAACTGTCTAGTTTTTTTGTATTAAAATCTATCCAAACTCTTAAAAATTATAGGGGTAGCGGCTCATTGTATCCGCTACTCTTTCTCCAAAGGGTAAAGCACATTACATTAGGAATCTTATTATTTGATATATTGACCTATTATTATATAAAACCTATAACTAGGAGAGGGTGACAATATGGGCACAAGTATATCTGCAACTTCAGTTCCAGGGGAAGAAAGTAAAACGGATGTTATTGTCAGTTTAAGGCATATCTCGAAGGTGTTTGGGAGTCTAAGGGCACTAGATGATGTTCATTTTGAGATAAAAAGGGGAGAAATATTAGGGCTTCTTGGAGAAAATGGTGCGGGAAAATCCACTTTGATGAATGTTTTGTATGGACTTTATCAACCAACTACAGGGGATATATTAATAGACGGGGAAAAGGTAAATATTGATTCACCAGTTGATTCCTTAAAAAAAGGTATTGGCATGGTACATCAGTCTTCAACCTTAGTGCCGGAATTTAATGCTGTAGAAAATATTATGATAGGGATGCCAGGGGATAAATTTATACTTCCCACCAATAGGGAACGGAAAAAAATACAACAAACAGCTGAAAAGGTTGGATTGAAAATCCCTTTGAATGAAAAGGTAAAGGATCTGTCCGCTGGAGACAAACAGAAGATAGAAATTATCCGTTGTTTATATCGTGGAGCACGTTTGTTGATACTAGATGAACCGACAAACGGATTAGATCCATTAGGAATTCAAGAATTA
>CAZVLC010000329.1:0-2147 GCA_964627885.1 uncultured Peptococcaceae bacterium | reverse complement strand
CAGACCTAATCACCTTACATTAAGAGGAGCCTAGCCTTAAACACAAATCCCCCCCTCAAATATCTTTTCCCGCCCCCCATTACTTATTTACCCTTTACTTCTTTATCGCAGAACACCGCCCGTACCACCTGGCGGTGTTTTGCATCTCCTTTTACACAGGTGGTTAAAGTTAACGCAGTATAACCACAAGGATCAATGACACTCCAGTCGGTAGTTTCTACCTGATATGATCGTGCAACCCGATATCGATAGACGTAACCGCCAAATTCCAAATAAATCAGTTCACCGGGTTCTACCTTAGTGAGATTGCGAAAAAGGCCGCCATGCATTGTACGATGCCCGGCAATGGCGGTATTTCCTTCGCCCGGTAAAGCTGAGTTCTGATACCAGCCCAGTGCTTCTTTTAAGATTTCTTGGGATGTTCCGGGCAAAACCAGTGCGGATAAGTTGATTCCCGGGATCTTCAAGAGTGCCTCTTTAAAATCAGTGGGCTGGGGAGGCAGTTCTGATTCGGTACTAATAATCACCGGCTGCTCTTCCTCAGCTTCCGACTCATTAGTGTCCAGCCCCAACTCACCCTTTTTGTAATCAGTCCAATTATTCGCCTGTAATGTACTTGAATAAAGATCGGTAAAAAGGGGATAAAGCATAAGCAATATCCCCAAAATTATGATTAGTATTCCTTTTCCCCTTCTTAATGGATCATCATTCATACATCATCACTCATTTTTATGTTTATTTGAATCTAAGCCAGCTACCATATGCAACCAACGACATACCCAAGCTGATAAATAATCCTGTTTCGCCACCGGTATTCGGTAATTGAGGCTCGGGTTCAGCCGGCGGAATAATCGGCTCTGGCACAGGTTCAGGTGTTGGTGCGGGTGGCGCCGGAGGAGCAGGCGGGGTCACAGGTGTCGGCTCTACCGGCGGGTCTACCGGTTCCGGAGGATTATTACCACCGGATGATGTCCGCTTCACTAAGATAGATACAACTTCTTCCGCCTCACTCTTTCTGCCGGTATCCTCTTCTTTTAATGTCGCGGTATTAACCAGCTTATAACTGTTATTGTACCGGGCAGAACTGTTTTTCAATGTGATCGTGTAGGTCTTTTCAGCTGTCCATTTGTTGCCGCTTTTTTTCAGATCCTTTTCTTTGATTTCCCATTCATCGTCCATTTCGCCGCTTAAGATAAAGCCTTTTGGTACATCAAAGACATCTTCTACAACGGCCGTTTCATCGATAACATCTTCATCCGGATTTTTAGGAAATGATACATCTTCTTTCTCGTCGATTCCATACTTATCACCAAGGTGGTGAGTGTAGTTGGTTACGGTTACCGTGGCTGCAACCTGGTACTCCGCATTTTTAATCGGGTCAAAATCAATGCTGTAGTCATATTCTTCAGCTTCGCCTTCCTTTATTTGCTTGGAAGGTTTAATTTTTTTAGTAGCACTGGAGATGTCTTTATAGCCGTCCCCTTTATTATACCTTACCTGGACATTAATTTCCAAGTTTTCTGTCGGTACGTCTCCTTTGTTTTCTACTTTAATGGTCCCTTTAATGCCGTGTTCTTCATCTGTATCATCCAATTCTCTGGTCGCAGTTAAAGTATATTGAACCTCTTTGGAGGTTTTGGACTTATACCGCAAATAATCCGGATTAGCTTTTTTCTCGATTTTCCAGTCATAACTGATTCCTTTGTTCCAGAAACCCTTGGTGGTAAGGCTGGCATCAAGCGTGATCCCTTTAAGCTTCGTTTTTAAAAGAACTTGGGCTTGGGCTGTACGTTTGTCCCCACTATCTTTTTCGGTAAGAGTCGCCTCGTTCTTCAACGTAAATTCTTTGCCGCCCTCGGCGTCCTCATTGGTAACTTCTACATCATAGGTCTTTGTGGCTTTTTCTAAGTCTCCGGACTTTTCCAAATCACTTTCCTTGATCTCCCAAATCCCGTCTGAATCATCCAGTTTACTCTTAATTTTAAAGCCTTCTACGTCGATCAGGTCGTCTTCAACCGTAGCTTCACAATCTTTTTTTGTTTCTTCAGGTTTTGCCGGTAAAGAGAATTTAGCGCTTTCTTTGTTAATCCCCTTGGCCGTTCCTTCACTTCCGGCATAATTTGTTGTTGTAATATTGGCCACAACTC
>CAZVLC010000328.1:0-2148 GCA_964627885.1 uncultured Peptococcaceae bacterium | reverse complement strand
GCGTGTTTACGACCACGCCTCGGACGATTACGGCTGCCCCCACCCGGTATTTGGCAACTTCGTTATAGTTGCTCAGACGTTCCTTGTCGTAGACGATTTGGATGGTGTTGAAATGGGTACCGTCATTTAGGGCAATAAACCCGAATGACTTTTGGTCACGATTGTTTCTGATCCATCCGTGGAGTTCAACCTCTCTGCCGGTATATGCGGTGAAGTCTCTGACGAGTTGACGCACGAGTAGTTTGTCCATGGGCATCCTCCTTCGTTCTATTTATATTACGCCATATACCCGGCAATTATTAATTGATTAGCCTGCGCTGTTCATCTGCTGCGGCCGATATTGCTCCAGCCAGCCGGCCACTTCCTGCCAGTGATTAACGCGGATGATGTTTTCATTATGCAGGTGCCGGTTGTAAGGATACTCAAACATAATTACCGGCAAATGAGGACTGATTTCGCTGACTAGTTCATAATGGTCCTCGATCATCACTTCCACCCCGTTGTCCCGGCAAACCTCCAGTTTGCTGAAAAAGTGCATATTGTCAGTTTGGTTGAGGATCAACCGGTCATAGGGCACCCCATGCTGTTGCAGCCAATTCCGGGTTACTTCTTCGACCGCCGGGAATTTTTGGTTGCGGGAGGTAATCAAGATCAGTTCATGCTGTTTTTTTAATTCCCGGATGACTTCCACGGCTTGCTCCTTGGGCTGCATATTGGTATAGATCCGGCCCAGATAATGGTTTAAAAAGTCGTCCGCAACCCTTTTATCCCAGCCCAGGATGTCTTCCAGATAATAATATCGCAAGTCGGCAACAGTATTAAGCCCTTGCTCGCGGCCGAAAATCTGCGCATAATGCAGAATCATTTCGGTGGTATGGGTAATGGTGTTATCTATATCAATGCCTAACCTCATCTTATATCCTCCTGATTTTTCTACCCGACTATCGTTTCATCTTAAAACCAATTTGACTGGCTGGCAAGTGCTAATGTCTTCCTGATGTGTCCAAGCAGGGTCGATAGGCTGAAAAAGAAAATACTATTCCTGTCACATTCTGAACTTGTTGAAGAGTTGCAACGAATGAAATCTCTCCTGCTTCTTCCTTCCCTGCTTTCATTTATAGCGCTGCAACTTGTTTATTATGCTACAATAAATGCTGGAGTCAGGGAGAGATTCCTGCCCCAATCATTTATGCAAAGAAGATGAAAGATTGCTAAAAAGGATTGTTGACCGCAACAAGTTCCGATTTTTACTGATAATTTCCCTAAGTCTGCTCTGGATTGTGGTCTATCTGATGCGGGTCAATATCGGGGCCCTGCTGGTTGATGCCCGTTTCCTGCAGGACCTGGCGCTGGAGGGCAAGACTGCCCAACAGGGACTGCTGATGACCGTATTTCTGGTCGTCTACTCGCTGGCCAACATGGCTGCCATCCCTATCAGTAAACGATTGGGGCCGCGGCAGACCATTGTGCTGGGGGTATTGATCGCCGGCCTGGCAATGATCGCCGGCGGCTGGGCAGCATCCTTTGCCGCCATCCTGCTGATTCGGGTGCTGCTGGGCGTCGGCAACGGGATTCATTTCCCCAATATGAGCACTTTGGTCAAACGATGGTTTCCGCCGCAGGAGAGGGGAATGGCCAATTCTCTTTACGGGGTGGGCGGCTGTATTGGTATGGTGATCGCCTTTCCGCTTTTTTCCGCCATCAATAACCATCTGGGGTGGGAATACAGCTTTATCATCCCGGGGCTGCTGGCCTTGCTGGCGACTCTGCCGCTGTGGCTGCGCTGGATTTCGGATTCACCTGGGGATAATCCCTATATATCAGTCACAGAATTGAATTATATCTGTTCCTGGAATCGGGAAGCAGATGGTGAAGTGTCACGCCGTTATACAAGAAGGGAAATAGACTTTGCGGTCAAGGCTTTACTTTCACAATATCGTGTGCGTTGGTTTTAAAGGAGGAATCTGTTAGATGGAACTGAACGCAGGAGCATTGAGAACAAAAATCAAACTACAGAAAAAATCAGTAGGGAGCGGAATTTATGACGAAGCAACATATTCAGACTACGCATGGGTATTTTCGAACTGGAAAGAGTTAAACTCCGTTGAAATGCTAAAAGACGAAAGCTTGCAAGGTTACCGATACGCA
>CAZVLC010000327.1:0-2149 GCA_964627885.1 uncultured Peptococcaceae bacterium | reverse complement strand
AAAACAGGGGAAAAAACTTACTTCGATGGGTCTTCTGGCTCATGAATTCGGGCATCTTTTGGGACTGCCTGATCTTTATGATACGGATGGCACTTCTTATGGTGTGGGAAACTGGGATCTAATGGGCCACGGAAATTGGTTAGGCCGAAACAGCAGGGGGGACAGTCCGGCTTTTTTATCTGCCTGGAGCAAAAATTTACTTGGCTGGATCAAAGTGAAACAACTTACGGAGTCAACCGAGAATATCACCGTTAAGTCCGCAGATAAATCTAATGTCATTTATAAAGTGGGGAGCGGGAAGGAACACTTTTTAATCGAAAATAGGCAAGAAGGGATCATTTCTTCTTTTGACGAGAAAATACCGGGGAGCGGTTTGTTTGTATGGCATATCGATGAAAGCCAGACTACGAATAATAATGAAACGGGGAGAAGATTAGTTGCTTTAGTGCCAGCAGACGGGAAATTTCATCTCGAGCATCGAAAAAATGTAGGTGATCAAGGCGATGTTTTTAAGGGTAAACAAGTGAAGTTAAATTATTTTAACGGCAGTGACAGCGGATTTCGTTTGTACAATATTAGCCAATCAGGTGATAAAATGACATTTAGTTTCGCTAATAATGCGACAACGGTAAATATAAATCCGATAAGTTCAAAGAAAGTAATTGGAAATAACACAATAGGCTCATTAAATAAGTTTAGCTCTAAGCTCAATAACAAATTAGGCAACATTGCCAAGCCTTTCAACCGGAAGTTAAATAACTTCAACAAGAAGATAGGCCAGATCAATACCCAAATCACTAGTTCGGTTAGAAAAATAGATAGTGGTTTGCGTAGTATTTTGGGGTTGTAGGAACGCCTCAGTAACGCCCAGTAACGCCCAGTAACGCCTCAGTGAAAGGAGTTGGTACTTGTCTTGAAAAAGACAGCTTGTACGGTTGTAATTCTTCTAAGTATTTTTGCTCTTTGCTTTTCTGATGTCAATGCGGTATTTGCCGCTACAGGAACTAACCAAAAGGTCAAAAAAAAGATCTTAGTAATTCTTGTGGATTTTCAAGACCGAAAAGGGAAATATCAAGCGAAGGATTTTCATAATTTACTTTTTTTCCCTCAGTCTCGTACTTCCAAATATGCCGGTAGTTTTAAGGGATATTATCAGGAAGCATCTAATGGAAAATTGGAGATTGATGGGGATATAATCGGTTGGTATCATGCTCCGGAGGATCATGACTATTATGCAACTGATGAGGGACAGGATGAATTAGTTGCGTGGACATTAGATAAGATTGCTGACCATGTGGATTTAGCAAAATATGATGCTGATCATGACAAGGCAGTTGATGGAATAATGATTGTTCATCAAGGGCTGGACAAAGCGAATGTACCAGAAGGTGAGGGGGAGGGGTTGATACATAGTACTTCATTCTTATATTCTGGTCTGGAAAGAGATGGCTTGGCAATACCAGGGATATGTTTGGTTCCGGAACTCTATGATAAAAACAATATTTCTACAATTGGGGTTTTTGTGCATGAATATGGGCATGTTTTGGATTTACCGGATCTTTATGATACTGATTATTCGACCGAAGGGGTTGGGAATTGGGATGTTATGGGTGCGGGGAATTGGTTAGGGAGAAATCAGGATGGTGATAGTCCGACTTTAATGTCCGCTTGGACAAAAAAACAGATGGGTTGGGCAAATGTTATTGAATTAAATAAAACAGCGCGAAATATTGTGATTAATAATTCTGTGGTATACCAAATCGGGGGGGAATCTAAGGAGTATTTTTTACTGGAACACAGGGAAAAGGGAAATTCCTCCTCCTTTGACGAATATATTCCCGGTAGCGGCATAGGGATTTGGCATGTTGATGAAAGGGCAACAAGTAATGGTAATGATAATGAGCGTAAAGCAAGATTAGTCGTCTTGGAACAGGCGGATGGAAAGAATGATTTAGATAAAAAAAACAGTTTGGGCGACGCCGGAGATCTTTTCACCAGCCTAAAACAGTCCTTCAGTGCGAAAACAAATCCGAGCAGCGGCTGGAATAATGGTTTAGATAGTGGAATCATAATCAACAATTTTACCCGTATTGATAATCAAACAATGAGTTTTGATTTAGAGATTAAGCCGAGCAAGCTTGCGTTACTA
>CAZVLC010000326.1:0-2161 GCA_964627885.1 uncultured Peptococcaceae bacterium | reverse complement strand
TTCCGTTTAGGATGAAAAACAAACCGCTCAGGCAACATTATTAGCCTGTTGTCAGTATACCAGGGCACCCGTGGGGGACGCCAAAGGTCATTTCTTAATACCGTTTGAGGTTAAAAACGATTCGTACCGTAAATAGGCCAATGATTGAATAAACTGCTGCAAATTATCCTCTTATTTCAACAAAATATAATAATATAGAGAAATAAATCACAATTTAGTATATAGTTATAAGGGGTAATAATTCGTTACTAATAGATAAGGAGGAAAGGAGTTTTATAGCTTTCGCTGGTCTGTTCATGGTAATTCAGTTGACCCGGGCGTTTATAGGGGTGGAACTGAGTAGATGGATTGAGGCTGGTTGAGGAAGAGTTGTCGTGCAAGATGGGGACAAGCGCATTCAATCTTGCAACTTTGTTGGATAGGAGGAATGGAAATGATTCCATTTTCAAAGCTCGAAAGATATGAGGGCAACGAAACCCTGTTCGATCTGGTTACCATGTCAATCGTATCCTCTTTGGTGGGCGAACCTCTGCATATTCATGCTGAAGGTTTAAGAGGCACCGGAAAAACCACCATTATGAGGGCTGCTCGGGGGATCGTTCCCAATATCACCAGGATTAAAAACTGTGTCTATAATTGCGACCCGGAACATCCGCATTGTCCGCATCATCGCCATTTGAGTCCGGAAGAAATTGCGGCGATCGGAGTGGAAGATGTTCCCATGCCGTTTTTGGAAATATCCCATTCAGCCAAGGTCGGCACCATTGCCGGCAGCATTGATTTGGCCCGTTTGACCGATACGGCTCATCCCGAAGCACAGCTGCTGCCGGGAATTATTCCGCAGGCGCACCGCGGCATTATTTTTATTGATGAAATCAATCGTCTGGCGGATACTTCTCCTGAAATCACGGATATTTTATTGGATGTGATGGGCAACAAACCTGGTCATCTGCAAATCGAAGAAGCTGGTTTGCCGGTTGTCGATGTGGAAGTCAGCGTATCGGTGTGGGCTGCCTCCAACCCGGACGAAGATCCCGGACCGCTGGAAGAAATCAGAAGACAACTCTCGGATCGTTTTGACATGGTTTGCTACATGGGGCGGCCAACGTCGGTTGATGTTTTGTCCCAGATGCTGAAAGAAAACTCTCATTCCCAGAAGATTAAAAAAGGAAAAGAAATGCATCTCAGCGCCCGGGAAAAAGATGATGTGTACCGGCAAAACATTATAAAATGGGCCGGACAGTACGAAAAAGCTGATCTGCCTGACTTTCTGCGTAATTATATCGCCCGGCTTTATGTCAAGCATAATCTTGAAAGTATCAGAGCCATTGAGGCCATGCAACAGGGAGCAATTTTGTACAGCACAATTAAAAACCGTGACCAAGCCATGATCAGCGATGTTACCCATATGATTCCGCAGGTGCTGAAACATCGCGTGGACGGCGATACCCTGATCAAGATGATCAATGATGTGGAAGTCAGAGGATCCCGGGATGGTATACTGAACTTTAAAAATAAAAAGAATAATCCTGAGAAAAAGAAAGAAGATACTGAATACTTCAATACGGCGGGACGTCCGCTCAAGGATCTCGGCCGCAATGAATTAATCAATACGGAAAAGACGCTTGCCCCGAAAGAAGGTTAAACAAGAGGAAGTGTTCCTATGGACAGTGGCTCCGGCAACATAAGCACTGCTACTTCGGTAGGCAATTATTTAAATCTTTACCTGGGCCAGGGTCAGGGCGTAAGATTGGGTGACAGCATTGTGGTTAGCCGCAAGGCTCACGCTCGTATGCCTGAAAAAGTTATCAAAGGGCAGATCAAAATATTAATTAACAAGGACGCCGGCAAGACGTATCTTGATTATGTGGATGCCGATCAGGTGGTTCACATTGATGTCTACCACAAAGAGGGAGAGATCGATCCCCGGGATGTAGCCAAAAGCATTTTCTGGGCGCTGGACAACCATTTGCTGGAGGATGAGCCGCAGCTGAAATATGCAGAAGATGAAAGGTTCAGAATTGTCGCCGACTATGCCAACAAAGTCTTTTTAACCACCAACAGCGGCAAGGGCTTGCTCTATGATCTTTTCCAGGACAAATTGACTCCTTACAGCGAAGGCGAGGAAGGCTTTGATCATGTGCATATCCTGGCCCGCTTT
>CAZVLC010000325.1:0-2182 GCA_964627885.1 uncultured Peptococcaceae bacterium | reverse complement strand
AGGGCAGTAATATTGTTTATTTATGAAAAGGAGGGGACAATATGCATTATTATAACATGACTTATGCAGTTGCAGGTAATTGATACCATTTCCACAACCATAAATTAAGTTGCGGAGGCCAATATTTTTCGATAAACCTTGAAAACATACCGCCAGTTATGTCAAAATAGATTTGGATGGTCTGCTCGTTACAGATTATCCGATGACTGGCGTTGAACAAGTATCTGACCATTTCGTGGTGGGAAAGAGCTTCATCAGCGCCTTCTTTATTGCATTCCCATTTTGCGAAACATAAAAGCGTTTCTGCCAGGAATAGCAATTCGATATGAGCTAAATGAGCATTTTCGGACCGCGAATGGCAGTTTGTAAGTCCCAGTTCCTGCTTGGATGTACGGTAGAATACTTCTATCCTCCAGCGCTTAGCATAAACCTTGGCAACTTCTTCAGGAGCGTCAATGCGGTTGCTGATAAGAAGAAAAGCATCTTTGTAGGTCGCAGTTTCATCTTCTTCCTGAATTAATCCTTCAATAGGCTCTACGGCCTTTTTATAAGTGGAAGCAACAGCAGCTATCGGAACGAAGCGCCATTTTCGCATTGGTTCGCCTTTTTTATTCAAAGTTTCGTAAGGACGGCGGATGTAGATGTTTGGAATAACTATAGCTACATCCTTACCAAGTTTGGAGAGCTTGTTATAACAGCTTATGAGCAGTATTTGGGGATTAATTTTCTTGAAACCGGATTCTTCTTTGATGTAAAGAACAGTATTCTTCTTGGCTTTAGTAACCCAGTCATAATTATGAGAGGTAAGCCACTCTAGGAATTCCCAGCACAAGAACCAGCGATCCATTGCAACCCATAGTCTTGTTTTACATGAATTTCTAAGGTCTTGAAGCATCAGTTTTGCAAGCTCAAGCTTTGATTTTTTTGCATCCTGCTCATTACACTTAACCCAAAACCGCCAGAGCAAAGGATATTCAAGGCCGTTTTTTAGGATTGCGAAAGTTGATACAAGATTCATGCACCAGACATGTGCCTTGTCCGAGTAATCAAACAACCAGCATAGGAAAGGCAGTTTCTTCCCAAAAGGATGAGCAATTTTTGTATCATCAAGGGCAATAATATCACCCTCTGTAAGGGCGGTCTCCTGATGTTCCTGTAAATTAGAGACTCTTGCCAGCGATAACTTAAGCCATTGGTAAGGCTTTGAGAAAAACCTGCTGAAGGCTGATTGCGAAACCGTTTTCCCTTTCAGTAAAAGTGTAAGTGCAGGAGAATCACTTGAAAAATCTGCATTTTGATTAACGGATGCTTTCTGAGCAATGAGACCACAAATATAGACAAAAGCCATCAACCAAGCTGGTATACCTGAATGCTTTTGAAATCCTGTTCGTGGAAAGAGCAGAGATAAATCAAATTTTTCCCATAAGCTTTTTAGTAAGGGTACTCCTCCACCGGGGCCATGTGCTTTGTTTTCAATGATCGGTTTTTCTAATTTCATCATTTGTATCACCCAATAATTGTAAAGTAATAGTAAAAATACTATCCTTTTTGATTATTGGGCTGTTTTGAAAATGTCAAGCCATTTTGGCTCTTTTGGGGCATTTTTTGAAAAATATTTTTTGGTATTATTTTACTGCAAGTGCATAACTACTGTTAATATATAGAAGGATATGAATAATTTTCTGTGTTTTAGCTATATAGCCAGGATAGATGCGCGAAAATGATGACCTGACCCAAAATGAGAAATGAGGGGATAATATGAAAAGGGCTGCTTATATTTGCTTCTTTAATGCCATGATTACTATACCGCTCAATGTCATAGGGATAAAACTTGGACTGCTGGAAGAAAGAAATTTTACCCATCAAATTTTGGATGTTAGTATTAGTGCTCTCTCATTGATATTAACAGTATATATATTGCTCTTATTAAAAAGATTGCTGAAAGAAAATTATCATTTTGGCAAGGTGGATAATCTATTATCATTAGCTATTTCGGTGCAAGTTGTCGTAGGAATTATCGGCGCTATTTGCACTTTTATTCCGGAATACATGACTTTTGGCAGTATCCTGATCTTAGTGGCGATGGTTGTAACCGGGGTTCTATACACGATCATTGGCGCTAAATTATTGAAGATGGAAAATAACCTTTATGGTTTGTTAAAGCCGTTTTGCATTCTGTTTA
>CAZVLC010000324.1:0-2184 GCA_964627885.1 uncultured Peptococcaceae bacterium | reverse complement strand
CGGGTTGTCAAAAGAGAAGGGACAGTGTTGCAGGGAGCTGATTTAGAGCATAATAAACTGCCGGATCCGGTAGCGGATATTATTCTTAGTTTACAAAAAAAGGTTGAAGAGTTAGAAAATAAGGTTGCGGAAAAGGAGTTGTAAAACGATGGGGAAGGAAGATTTAAGAGTATTTAACACCCTAACCGGGCAAAAAGAAAAGTTTCAGCCTCTTGAAGACGGACGGGTTAGAATGTATACTTGTGGCCCGACTACCTATAATTTTATTCATTTGGGTAATGCCCGGCCGTTAGTTGTTTTTGACACAGTACGCCGCTATTTGGAGTATCTGGGTTATGAGGTGACCTATATTCAAAACTTCACGGATGTTGATGATAAAATCATCAAAAGAGCACAGGAAGAGAAGATATCACCCTTAGAGCTTGCCGAAAAATATATTCGCGAATATTTTACGGATGCCGATGCCCTCAATGTGCGGAGAGCGACCATACACCCGCGGGTAAGTGAGAATATGGAGGATATTATAAAATTTGTGGACGGGCTGGTGAAAAAAGGTTATGCTTATGTGGTAGATGGGGATGTTTATTTTGAGGTTAGTAAATTTAAGGAATACGGAAAACTCTCGAAAAGATCCTTGGATGATATGCAGGCTGGGGCCCGGGTAGAGGTGGACAGCCGCAAAAGACATCCCGGCGACTTTGCCCTTTGGAAAGCAGCCAAAGAGGGCGAACCATGGTGGGAAAGCCCATGGGGGCATGGGAGACCGGGTTGGCATATCGAATGTTCAACCATGTCTACGAAGTATCTGGGAGTGAGTTTTGATATTCATGCCGGTGGGTTGGATTTAATTTTCCCGCATCATGAAAATGAAATCGCGCAATCCGAAGCGCTTAATGATGCACCAATGGCCAAATATTGGCTGCACAACGGATTCATTACCATCAATGAAGAGAAAATGTCAAAATCCTTGGGCAACTTTTTCTTATTACGCGAGATCCTCGAGAAATATCCTGCGCAAGTTGTGCGGTTCTATTTATTAGCGACGCACTACCGGAGCCCGTTGGATTTTGATGATCAGAAGCTGCAGACTGCGGAGAAGGGTTTGGAGAGATTGGTGACAGCGGTTCGTTTGCTTGAGGAGACGAAGAGAAGGAATTTAGGGGAAGAAGATCATTTATCTTCTGATGTTCTGCAAAATTTCGGGGAGGAACTAGTTAAGCTGGAAGCCCAATTTACGGAAGCCATGAATGATGATTTCAATACGGCTTTGGCGATGGCGGCGCTTTTCGATTTGGCCAGAGCGATTAATGGCTTTAATACGGCGCTGGGGGAAGAGTCGACGATTGGACCGCGCGAAAAGGGTCTTTTGGAGCAAGCTGAAGCAAGATATCGTACCTTGGCTGGAATTTTGGGGCTGCCGTTAACGGAAAAAGACCAAATCCCAAAAGAAGGCTCTGATTTAACCAATGCACTAATTGAGCTGTTAATTAAAGTGCGTCAGGAGGCCCGAAACCGGAAGGATTACCAGATGTCTGATTTAATTAGGGATGAATTAAAGAAGCTGGGAATAATTTTGGAAGATACTCCACAGGGAGTAAGGTGGAGGTTGATGTGATGTGGTTTTATCCGAGCAACGATCCGCGTGAGTAACCGCCGCTTGTTTTGGCTTATGTCGGGGATGCTGTTTATGAACTGTATGTCAGGTCGTTTTTAGTCGCGCAAGGCAAGCTGAAAGTTAACAAGCTTCATCAAGAGACAACGGGGCTGGTAAATGCTGGGGCGCAGGCTCGCTATTTGCATCAGATGGAGGATATTCTTACCGAGGAAGAAAAAGGGGTTGCCCGGAGAGGACGGAATGTTAAAACAACTCATGTTCCCAAAAATGCCGACATGATTGATTATCATTTAAGTACAGGCTTTGAAGCCCTAATTGGTTACTTATTTTTGGCCGGTCAAGAGGAAAGACTAAATAGAATAATGGGGGAACTCTTTAAATTGGCCTATTCTATAGACAGTCAAGGTAAAGAAGCTCCGGATTCTCAAGAGAAAGCTGCCAAGAGGTGAAGAATGTGGAAGAAAGAAAGACAAAGCAGGACGAACTGATTTTTGGAAAAAACTCAATCTTAGAAGCTTTAAAGGCGGGACGAGCCATTAATAAAATTTTCTTTGCACAAGGCTTGAACC
>CAZVLC010000323.1:0-2189 GCA_964627885.1 uncultured Peptococcaceae bacterium | reverse complement strand
GTATCGTAATTGGCCGGGGCGGGGCAGAAGTAGAGGAGCTCAGAAAGACACTCGAACAGATGACCGGCAAAAAAATCAATGTCAATATTGTGGAAATAAAAAGGCCTGAATTAAATGCTCAGCTCGTTGGAGAGGGCATTGCAGCACAATTGGAGAAGCGTATTGGTTTTCGCCGCGCCATGAAGCAAGCGGTTACGCGGACAATGCGTGCCGGGGCTGAAGGAGTGAAGATTTCTTGTTCCGGCCGTTTGGGTGGAGCAGAAATTGCGCGTACTGAATGGTATAGTGAAGGTAAAGTACCTCTTCATACTTTGAGAGCAGATATAGATTATGGTTTTGCCGAAGCTAATACTACTTACGGCAAAATTGGGGTTAAAGTATGGATTTATAAAGGGGAAATACTTCCTGAAGCAAAAGACAGGAAGGAGGCAAACATCAATGCTGGTTCCTAAAAGAGTGAAATGGCGTAAGCCGCACCGCGGAGTAATGAAGGGCAGATCAATCCGTGGAAATAAGGTGTCATATGGCGAATATGGGCTGCAAGCTCTTGAACTGGGTTGGATCACCAATAGGCAAATTGAAGCTGCCCGTATAGCGATGACGCGATATATCAAACGTGGGGGGCAAGTTTGGATTAAAATATTCCCGGATAAGCCGGTTACGGCCAAACCTGCTGAAACGCGTATGGGTAGTGGTAAAGGAGCGCCTGAGTACTGGGTCGCTGTAGTTAAGCCCGGACGGGTGATGTTCGAAATGGCCGGGATTGATGAAGCAACGGCGAAAGAGGCATTGCGTCTGGCATCTCATAAACTGCCCATCAGAACAAAGATTGTAAAACGTGAAGAAATGGGTGGTGAAGCAAGTGAAAGCTAAAAACCTTCGTGACCTTACACAGGAAGAATTAGATCGTAAGATTACCGAGTTGAAGGAGGAATTGTTTAACTTGCGCTTCCAGCTTGCAACCGGTCAATTGGAAAATCCGATGCGCTTACGTGAAGTGCGCAAAACAATTGCTCGGACTCATACAGTCATAAGACAACGGCAATTAGAAGAACAAAAAAGTTGATTAGGATTAGCTTTTTAAAAGGAGGTATTAATAGACTTGGAGAGAGGAATGCGCAAGACCCGTACCGGTATTGTGGTGAGTGATAAAATGGACAAAACAGTTGTTGTGGCCGTGGAAAACTTCACCAGACATTCTCTTTATCATAAAGTAATCCGGTATACGAAGAAATACAAAGCCCATGATGAGGAAAATACTTGTAAAGTCGGGGATAAAGTCAGGATTATGGAAACTCGTCCTCTAAGCAAAGATAAATGCTGGCGGGTTGTTCAAATCATCGAAAAAGCCCCTCTTGTATAAACAGGTGTGTACCTGAAAGGAGGTTAAAGGCAAGTGATTCAACAGGAAACAATATTGAGAGTAGCGGATAATACCGGAGCAAAACGTTTGCTGTGTATTCGTCCGTTGGGTGGATCGTACCGCAGATATGCTTCAATTGGTGATATTATTATCGCTACTGTTAAAGAGGCAACACCTGGCGGCGTTGTAAAAAAAGGTGACGTTGTTAAAGCGGTGGTCGTTCGTACGAGAGATGCGATCAGAAGAGTTGACGGTTCATATATTCGGTTTGATGAAAATGCCGCGGTTATTATTAAAGACGATAAGAGCCCCAGAGGCACACGTATATTCGGACCGGTGGCCCGTGAACTGAGAGAAAGAGAATTCGTCAAAATTTTGTCACTCGCACCGGAAGTATTATAACGAGGTGAAAAGAGGAATGAAAATTATTCTACAATCGAAAAATTTTCTAATGAGGCGTTATAAATTCTGTGTAAAATGACACGGCTGGAGGTGATCTGTACATGGCAAAATTGAAGATACATGTCAAAAAGGGTGATACGGTTCAGGTAATTACCGGGAAAGATTCCGGTAAAAAAGGAAAGGTTTTAAATGTAGATCCCACAAATGGCCGGATAATTGTGGAGGGCATTAACATCGTAAAGCGTCATATGAGACCAACTCAGGCGAAACCCCAAGGGGGAATAACCGAAAAAGAAGCAGCAATGGCCGGTTCAAATGTGATGATTTATTGTGAAAAATGCAAAGAACCGGTTCGTATTAACAAAAAAGTCTTGGCCGATGGGAATAAGGTTCGTGTATGTAACCAATGCGGCGAGCAATTTGA
>CAZVLC010000322.1:0-2209 GCA_964627885.1 uncultured Peptococcaceae bacterium | reverse complement strand
AAATCAAATAAACCGGAAAAGAAAATCTGCGGAACAATAACCAACGGGATAAATTGAATCATCTGAAACTCGTTATTGGCCAGCGTAGAAGCAAGAATCCCCAAAGTTAGCGCAATCATGGCTGTCAGTAAAGTAATCAGCAAAATCAGAGCAAAAGAGCCAATCATCATAACCTTGAGCACATAGACGCAGTACCAGGAAATCAGGAAAGATTGCAAAACGGTAAACAGACCAAAGCCCAGGACATATCCGACTACAATCTCCCAGCGCCTGATGGGAGTGGAAAGCAGTTTTTCCAAAGTCCCGGAGGTTCTTTCCTGTAAGAAGGAAATTCCCGACACTAAAAAAACAAAAAAGAAAATGATAAATCCGATTAAAGTCGCCCCGAAATTATCAAATGTCGGCAAATCTTCCTGACCATAAATATAAATGACCTCTGATTTCAGATCCGGGCGGGAAAACATTACGGAATTCTTCGCCTGTTCCAAAGCCGCCAACGCAACTTTGGCCTTGGTGGGATTACTGCCGTCTATTTCAATATAGGACTTCCCGCCGCTTATCCGGATGCTCGCAATGACGTTGCCTCTCTCCAGAGCAAGACGCGCCTCATGCTCGTCATACCTCATCCCCCTGACGTTTTGTTCCTCGAGCTTATCCTCAAACCCAGCGGGCGCATTAATCACCGCGACATTCACTTTCGGAACCGTATCCGCCAGAATAAAAAATACCAGCGTCAGGAGAAAAACAGGAGCTAGCAGCATCAAAGCTAAAGTACGCCGATCATGCCGTAATTGGTTTAGTATTCGAAAAGCCAAAGCTCTAACTCTCATCCTGCTGTCCTCCATAATAGATAAAAGCTTCTTCGATACTGTGCACACCAATGCTCTCCTGCAGTTCCTGGGAAGTACCTTTCGCAATCAAACGACCATCTCGCATCATCGCAAGATTATGGCATTTGTCTGCCTCGTCCATCACGTGAGTAGTCACTAAGATGGTAACACCTTGAGCCGCTAATTTATATAATTCTGCCCAGATGTTTTTTCTTAAGAGAGGGTCAATCCCCACCGTAGGCTCATCTAAAACCAAAACCGGTGGATTATGCAAAATAGCCATCGCCAGAGAAAGGCGCCGCTTCATCCCGCCGGAAAAAGCCTGAACAGGTTTGTGGAGATCCGCCGAAAGATTGACCAATGCCATGACCTCTTCTGTTCGTCTCTTTATTTCCCCCTTATTCATTCCGTAAATTGACCCAAAAAATTGCAAGTTTTCGGCCGCTGTCAGTGAACCATAGAGGGCATCGGACTGAGCCATATAACCAACTTTATTCATTAAGCTAAGCTGCGGCATGGCTTGACCTAAAACATAAGCTTCACCTGAAGTAGCCTCTAGGATTCCGGCGATAATCTTTACCATCGTTGTTTTCCCACAGCCGGAAGGACCAAGTAAACCGTAAATATGCCCAAAGGGAATCTCCAAGTTAATATCTTTGAGGACATGCTTTTGGCCAAAGAATTTATTCACATTACGCACAACAATACAATGAGGACTAGCGATACTGGCTGAGTTTATCTTTGCCTTATTTTGACTTTTAAATCGATGTAACATGCCTGCCTCCTTCACCTCAGAAAAGCAATACCCTCTCTCTCATCATTATAACGCATTAGTAGAAAATTTTTCGATTGTAGAAAAATTTTCTACTAATGCGCGTTTCAACGAGGCAGGAGATATATGCTCACCGCCTATTGAACAACGAAAGTGGTACCCACCCCTTGTCGAAATGGGGAACATCTTTTCGCCTCGTTATACCTCATTATTAAGTGCATCACATAAAGGAAATACAATTACAACAGCTCTGTTAAAGAAAATTGCTTCGTTAATATTAAAATGCAACATATGAAAACAGGCTCTCGTAATGCCACAACCCCAACATTCCTGATTAAATAATATTTTGTATAAACAAGGTAGCGGGTTCGCTTCAATGTATTCTACCGGCAAAAAAAAGACAATTAGCGGTAAAAACGTCATGAAAATCAGCTTAAATATTTGATAATTACATCCTCTGTAGGATATTTCCATTGGCATCATCAAACTTGCCGGTTGCGATTAATATTATATCTATCAAACTCCAAATCCCGCATCCGCCAAATGTTACTACAGCTTTGAGGAGTAAAATTCATTATACCTTACTTTATAATCAATAATCATGAAT
>CAZVLC010000321.1:0-2215 GCA_964627885.1 uncultured Peptococcaceae bacterium | reverse complement strand
AGGTCACAATGTTATCAACCCGCCGGTCAAACTGCTGATAGTCTTTTTGCGCAAAAGCTATCACTTGCGCCGCAACCATTTCTGCTTTCTTAATAATTGCTGACACAATGCTATCTTTTAGCTCATTAACCCCTAACCCTTTTCCCTGCAGAATCCGTCTTGCTTGAGCCACGAGAGGCGATAATTCCGTATCGATGTTATCATTTCCGCGTATTTCACCTGATGAACATAACGTTCGTAAAAGGCTGTCATCTCCTTCCAATAACCGTAACGCCACCCAACGCGCTTTAAATTGTCCTGTACCAATCAGGCCCCTCCGTACGACCGGTTCTAATTCCTTAATCCTTTCCTCAATCAACTCATCATACTGAATCATCCTGTCATCATCCATTCTCGGATGACTCATCCCCCTTGTCCGGAAAACCTCCTGCCCACCACAAGCTTCTTGTGAAACAGCCTGCCTAATCGCTTCTTTTAGTTTCGCCAATCCTTCCCCATTTCGGGCATTGGTCCCCACCACAGGAACTCCCAATAAAGAGGCAAGCTTCGGTAAATCTACGGCTATTTTTTTACGCTTTGCTTCATCCATTAAATTAACGCAAATCACCAGGTTCGACGTAATCTCCAGAATTTGCAGAGCAAGATTGAGATTTCTCTCCAAACAGGTGGCGTCCAGTACAACTACCGTCACCGCCGGTTCGCCAAAACAAAGAAAATGACGGGCTACCTCTTCCTCCACCGAATTTGCAAATAAGGAATATGTCCCCGGTAAATCCACCAGATTATATTGTTTACCTTGATATATATAGCTTCCTCGGGCATTGGTAACGGTTTTGCCTGGCCAATTACCGGTATGTTGCCTTAAACCGGTAAGCTGATTAAAAACAGTACTTTTCCCGGTATTCGGATTCCCCGCTAAAGCAATAACCACTTCTGCAGATCCGGTCACTTTTCATCTCCCCTTATAAGATTTCTACCAAGATATGGGCGGCTTCCTCCGCACGAAGGGCAATTACCGCACCCCTGATTTGATAAGCTACCGGATCTCCGGAAGGGCTTTGGCGAAGGGCCTCCACCACCGTATCGCTGATTAAGCCTAAATCTAACATTCTCCTTCGGCTAAGACTCTTAGCCGTTATTTCTTTAACTCGGCCCATACTCCCAATGGGTAAGCGATCGAGGGGAATATAATTACCGCTCATTCATCCTCATTCCTTCCATAAACTCGCAAAAATGCTTTGCTTACTTTCTGCTTCTCTAGCCTTAATATATGACCGGAACAAAAGCAGTGTTACAAACAAAACCAGTATGAACAAGCTGTCTCTTAGGTGTCATTCATTATTACAGCAGCTTTACCGGAGAAGAGAATCCTTACCATCTTGAAACGGAGGACAGTAGGCAACGAGGTATGAAAAGTAATTGCGAAGTAATTGCATAGAGCTTGCACAAAATTTCATATTATCTCATAAAATAAAATACGCAGAGTGGTCACCCACTCAATAATGTACAAAAGGAGGTATTTCCTATGGCTGAAGTTGCAAAACCCGATCCGGGTTGCGGTTATGGACCCGGTTGTGGACCTGGTTGTGGACCCGGTTATGGTTCCCGCCGTGGCTTTTCAACCTTATTCTTAATAATTCTGATTCTCTTGTTATTCCCGGGCTTCTTTGGTGGCTTTTACTAAACCATATCCCGGCCCATATTTAAAGAGTGCCTGGAAGCAAACTTCAGGGCACTCTTTTCTCTACTACTGCTTATTCAAGCTTCCACTAAATCTAATGCCCAAAAGCACCTTTCTGGGACACATCTCATAAAATACAGCAGGACGTTGGTTTTTCAATAAATATCTTTTAAATCAATTAAATTAAGGAGGAACGTTTTATGGTTGAAAATACTGCCACACCCAATTATGGCTGTCCCGGTTCTTGCCCAGGCGCCGAACCACTAGCCCCCGGTTTTGATCCGGTTGGTCCCGGATACGGTTTCGGCCCCGGGTCCTGTCCGGGATCCTGTCCAGGCTACGGTTATGGACCGGGGGGATTTCCCGGATACGGTCCAGAATATGGGCCAGGTTCTTGTCCGGGTACTCCCGGTTCTTGCCCCGGTTCTTGCCCTGGTTCTTGTCCGGGTTACCCAGGCCTTGGCTTCAATAAAGGCGAAACTAAAGGAACCACCCAATTTAGCTATGGAATTGGAGCTGGCTTGGGCAAGGGTT
>CAZVLC010000320.1:0-2220 GCA_964627885.1 uncultured Peptococcaceae bacterium | reverse complement strand
ATCATAATCTGCCCAATATCCATTACTATTAACAGTTTTTTTGATTTTAATACTATTTCCATTGTAATCCTTTATATCATCATCACTATAAAGAGGTAATATCTCTGGAAGTTTTATAAGTTCCCTTGTTTCAGGGGATTCATAAGTTATTATATTATCACTTTTAGCTTTGATTTTAGCATATACAACTTTTTCATTTGTATAGTCAGCATCCTTGTCTGTACGTTTTGTAGGATTAGTTCCTTCATATATTGAAATTATATCCCCAACTTCAAGATTAGATACATCAGAACTATTCTTATATGTAATTGTTCCTGTTCCACCCTCTGTTGTAATTTCTACAATTTCTAATATTTTATCACTCTTAGATACAAATTCAATATCATCATTATACTGTGCATTTAGAACTTCTTCCTTTGCGACATTAAATGTACAGTTGCTAATTTCTTCAGACATATCATAGAAATAAAGTCCATCACCTAATGTAATTTTATATGCTGAACCTTCTCTATATCCATCCTTAGCCTTAACGACAAATTTGTCGCCTGATTTTGTAACAACTAAATCTACATTAGATGGCGCACCTATTGTTTCAATAGATATTAAACCTTTTACTCCTTCTGCTGTCTTGCCCTCTGCTCTAATTTCAAGAGTAAAATCAGCTCCTACATCCTGTTTCGCAAATGAGTTGTCCTTCTTTTGCTGAGGCTTTCCTATTTCAGCATATTTTGCATATAGTGTTATATCACCTGTGACAGCCTCACTATGATAGAACTTATCAGCGTCCAATAATCCAGTATTTCTATGCCACCCTAGAAAAATATTATCTGCTTTTCTGGCGCTTGGAATATCTTCAAGCATCGGATTTGCTTTTTTTATATAGACAGGCTCTATAGCCTCGCCACCATTTGTAACAAATGTTATCTTGTAGCTGTCTGACTCTTCTGGATCTTCTGGATCTTCTGGATCTTCTGGTTCTTCTGGTTCTTCTGGTTCTTCTGGATCTTCTGGTTCAGGATCTGGTTTACCTGGATTAGAGTCCGGTTTTTGATTTGAAGTCCCTGTTACATTAGCAGAATCAGCTAAAATTCCATTACCCTCTGCATTTGTTGTAACTGTTTTTCCACCTTCTACTGTTACTCCACCTACTATAGTTCCGACTATTCCCTGTGCAACCTCAACTATAGTGTTAGGGGTTAAAATCACAACATTATCAGCATTAACTATTACTTTATTGACCTTTCCTTTCCCCGATACCTCGGTACCATTATTGTCAACTACAACTGTATTTATAACAGAATTATCATTTATATATATAGTAGTTTTTGCAGAATTTCTCTCAATATTAATTATATTTGCAAATGTATCATTATAAAATTTCAAAGCTATTGGATTTGCTCTTTGATTTTTAGAAGTTCTAACATCATTTAATATTGTTGAGCCTCTAAAAATTATTGAATTTTCTCCGCCGCCTTGTATTATAGTTCTTCCTGATACTTTGGCGTTGTCAAGTGTTGTTTCACCGTCTAAAACCCCCGGAGCAATAAACAAATCCCCGCCAACTGTCATTTCTGATAATGTAACCTTATCAGCAGTTACAACTAAATTTTTCCTTATATTATTTGAATATGTACCTTCTTTATTAACTACATCTTCAAAAGCTCTGTCTATTATAGAAATGACCTCACTTCTTGTAATAGTACGGCTTGGTTGCAGACTGTATGTTCCGTCTACATTTTTTACACCTGTTAAAAAACCTTCTTTTACTAAAGCATTTGCCTTTCCTTTAGCCCAGCTTGCAATGTTTGAATTGTCAGCAAAATTTGAGTTATTTTTCACATCTTCAAGTTTCAAAACACGTGCTAATGTAACAAAAAATTCTTGACGAGTTATATTTTTCTCAGGATTTATTTTTCCATCTCCCGAGCCTGTAAATACTCCCTCAGCATTAGCTTTCAGCATTGCTTCCTTATACCACTTACCATCTGGTAAATCTGTAAAAGTATTATCAGCTACGGTTTTGTATCCCATTATATTGGTAATTATCGTAGCTACTTCCGCACGAGTGATTCTGTCATTTGGGCGAAATTTCCCATCAGCCCCGTTGACAATACCAAGTCCACTCAAGCGTTTTATTGAACTTTCTGCCCAATGTCCTTCAACATCGTTCAGTTGTACCGCAATAGCTTCCATTGGAATCATCGTAAATATCATCGCTAT
>CAZVLC010000319.1:0-2222 GCA_964627885.1 uncultured Peptococcaceae bacterium | reverse complement strand
CTCAAAAAATCCTTCGTCGTTAAAGGACAGCAACGTAATTCTCCTTCTGCTTCCGCAGAGAGCGACCCGATCTCAGACCTAATCCCTTTAAGCACAGAAACTTGAAAGGGAGGCAAAAATCGTGCCGCCCTTTCGAGAATCACTTTTGGAATATATTTTGTTTGCGGTAATATAAAAGCAAAATCTTGCAGCGAGAAAGGATGAATGAGCAAAGAGAACTTCTCCATACGTCCTCCTTCCGGCCAGTTATTCTTTTGCCTGCCCAAATTAGTGCTTCGAGTGCTTCCGCATATACTTAGGCACTCTCTGTTTTCGCTAAACGCTCAACGCGCGGTCGGAAATCCACCAAATCCAAAAGGTGATGATAATCCTGCACCGTAATGGTCTCAATGGGTTTTTCCGCTAAAGCAACTAAGACGGCCTCCATCACGTTAGTGCCAAAAGAGCGGCCCTCAAATTCGGGCGTAGTTGTTATTAAATACTCAACACCCCTGTCGGCCAATAGCTCCACATCCGCGAAAGTGACCGTATTTGTAAAGATTGTTTTCCCTTTCAACTGTGAGGGTAAGTACTTTTTTATATAATGAAAATCTCCGGCAATTACCTCGTTCATTTCATAATATTTTTCGTACCGCTCATATATGACATTCTGCTGGTCCCCGGTAGGATAAAAATATTTAAAAGGCAGTCTGCTTACGATTGGACCTAAAGTTCTTCCGGCCAGAGAAAGCGTCTGTAAAGACTTCAAAGGCAAAGGGATATTCAGTCCGAAAATCAAATCGCCAAAAGTAACCTTCGCTCCTTCTTCCACTAATGCTTCAGCCATACCGAAACGGTCTACCCCGCAGACAAGCAGCACATCTTTTCCGGCAAAATTAAACAGACCCTGCTGCACCAGATAGTGCACCGTGCGTCTTTCCAGGGTGTCCTTCAAACCCGTTCCGTCTACGATGGGGGTTTTTTGGGCCGCTCCTTTCAACCGCAGCGCATCCTTGAAAACATATCGCTTCTGCCCGGCAGTAATGTATAAATCAATACCACCCATGCCGAAAGCATCAACCTGCCCATCTAAAGAACTGATGATCTTCGCCGCTTCATCTAAATCACCGTTCGTCCCAATCCGTTCTATTCTAAACATCTCTCCTAAAATTTCTGTCTCAACAACATGATTTCTTCTGCTTGAACCGAGGCTGACACTAACTACTTTTTTCATCAGACAACCCCTTTTCTTCCTTTCACTAAAGCACGCCGCCATACTCCCCTACCATTTTTCCCTTTTCTACCCGTCTATTAAACCTTCCCACACTAGATAATCATGAAGAATTTTTAAGACCTCTTCCTTCTTCTTGCTGCGAAAAATAGCTTCCTTTACCGGAGCCGTGCGTTTCATTCCTTTCAGATACCAGGCTAGATGCTTTCGCATTTCTCGCACGCCGGCTTCCTCCCCTTTGAGGCTAATCGTCAACTCCAAATGGCGCATGGCTCCCTGAATCTTTTCCAGCGGCTGCGGTGACGGGTATTCAATCCCTTCATCAAGAAAATGTTTGACGCGACTGATCAGCCAGGGATTTCCTTGTACTCCCCTCCCTAGCATCACGGCATCACACCCCGTCTCCGCCAACATCCGCCCCGCGTCCCGGGCCGTCCAAATATCGCCGTTACCAATAACCGGAACCGATACTGCCTCTTTAACCTGCCCGATTACCGACCAATCCGCCGCCCCTGCATAATACTGTTCTCTGGTACGGCCATGAACAGCTATGGCACTGACTCCGGCTTCCTCCAACCTCCGCGCAAAACTAACCGCTACGATATTTTGTTTATTCCAGCCGCTCCGTATTTTCGCCATGATCGGAACGGATACCGCCCGCACCATTGCTTGGACTATTTGCACTGCCAATTCAGGCTTTTCAAGCAGCGCCGACCCTTCTCCGTTCCGCACTACCTTAGGCACCGGACACCCCATATTGATATCAAGCAACAAAGCACCCTCTTGTACGGCGAGCCGCGCCCCTTCCGCCATTACCGCCGGATCGCACCCAAACAACTGCACCGCAATAGGTTGTTTTTCTCCCTGAATATCTAAAAGCGCCTTTGTCCTCCCATTTTGATAACATAACGCCTTGGCACTGATCATTTCGGTATAAACCAAGCCACATCCATGTTCACGTGCAATGATCCGAAAAGCCTTATCCGATACCCCCGCCATCGGCGCAAGTACC
>CAZVLC010000318.1:0-2226 GCA_964627885.1 uncultured Peptococcaceae bacterium | reverse complement strand
AAATCTTTTTTTCCAATCTTTTAAAACCAATCAAAAAAATGAAATTTAGCCCTTCTCCGAGTAAGAATGAAAACTGTCGGGTTTTGGTGTTTATCGGACCTACGGGGGTTGGGAAGACGACTACTATCGCCAAATTAGCGGCAATGAGTGCGGTCGTGGAAAGAAAGAAAGTCTCCTTAATTACTGTTGATACATATCGAATTGCCGCAGTGGAACAGTTAAAAACGGTCGGCGAAATTATGAATGTACCGGTTAAAGTGATTTTTACGCCGGAAAATTTACATCAAACCATTGGCGAAATGCAAGACCAAGAGATGATCTATATCGATACGGCCGGACGTAGTCATAAAAACGAAACACAGGTGGAGGAGTTAAAACATTATCTAGAGAATGCGCAGGCCGATGATATTTTTCTGGTCTTATCCAGCACAAGTAAATATCAGGATCTAATCGATATTTTAGAGGTATATCGAGATATCAGGATTAGTAGCTTGATTTTTACGAAACTCGATGAAACATCGAATTATGGTTCTATTTATAATATCGCCTGTACCGAGAAACATCCTATTTCCTATTTTACGAATGGGCAAAATATCCCCGATGATATTGAAACTGCAGACCCAATTAGACTTGTGCAAATGTTAATGAAGGAGTAGCTCTATATGAATAATCAAGCTGATGCTTTACGGCTTATTGTCAAACAAATGAAAAATAGTATACAGGCGCAGATAAAAGGCACGAATAAAGGCACGCGTGTTATCACAATTTCCAGCGGAAAAGGGGGAGTGGGTAAAAGCAATCTCTCCATTAATTTGGCTTTGGCCCTTACGGAATTTAAGCAAAGGGTCATTCTGCTAGATGCGGATTTGGGTCTGGCCAATATTGACGTTATTTTGGGGCTTGCTCCAACCTTTAATCTTTCTCATGTGATTAATGACGAAAAACAAATCTCAGAGGTCATGATGGAAGGCCCCAATGGACTATATTTGATTCCCGGGGGATCAGGAATGCAGGAATTAGCCAATCTTAAAGATTGGCAGCTGGAAAACTTTTTAACGAAGCTGAGCAAGATGGAGGGGGAAGCTGATTATCTTTTAATTGATACCGGAGCCGGTCTCTCCCAATCGGTGTTAAGCTTTGCTTTAGCGGCGGACGAATTAATCATTGTCACGACGCCTGAGCCCACGGCGATTACTGATGCCTATGGTTTTATCAAATCATTATGTCAGCAAAGTTACAAAGGACGCATGTATTTAGTAGTTAACAGAGTGCCTACACCGAAAGAAGCAGCGGTTGTCTATAATAAGATTCAGATTGCCGTAAGTCGTTTTTTAAAGCATAATATTGAGTTTTTAGGCTTTATCGTGGAAGACGCCAAGGTGAAACAAGCGGTTAACGAACAGCAAGCTTTTATTTTAGCTTATCCGCAATCATTTGCTGCCCAAAATATTTATATGATTGCCGCAAAATTGTCCGATCAGGAATATCAACTTGAACAGCAACGCGGCATTAAAGGGTTTTTTAACAAAGTCGCCCAATATTTTAGATAAGTGAAGGTACAGATATGTTAGAGATAAATGATATTTTAACAGTAAATCAATTGGTCAATATTGAATTGGTTAGTGAAAACCAGCAAAAATCAAGACGGTACGCCAGTAGGGTGGAAAACTTGGAAGATACTACGGAGAAGAACCTGATTTGTCTTGCCACTCCGATGCAAGACCGGCTTCCTATTTTTATTTCCCCCGGTTCGGCGATCAATGTGTGGTTTTGGGACTCCACAGCGATTTATTCAATGCCGGCTGTTGTTCTGCAGAACAAGGTGGGTGATTTATACCAAATTATTCTTGCCGCTGATCTGAAGATGATCAGACGTGTTCAGAACAGAGAGTATGTTCGGGTGAATTGTTCTCTCGATGTCTCGGTATCTTATCTTAACAATGATGGCAACAAGATGTCGCTTCTTACGCAATCTAAGGATCTAAGCGGTGGTGGCATCTCACTTGTTATCAACGATCATAAAATACCTTTTGAGGAAGAAAGTACGGTCGGGCTAAAATTTGTGCTTGATGATTTAATGCTTGATATGAGTGGAGTAGTAATCTGGCTTAATCGAGAGATTGATTGCAATGGGCAAAAAAGAATAGTGGCGGGAATAAATTTTACCTGTATTTCGGAAGAGATAAGGAAAATGATTATCAGGGCAGTATATTTGCGGCAGATTGC
>CAZVLC010000317.1:0-2228 GCA_964627885.1 uncultured Peptococcaceae bacterium | reverse complement strand
ACGAAGTATATATGCCCCAGGATATATATGCAGAACTAAGAGTACTGACGAACTCCAGAACAAGCGTGATGAAGCGCCGTAATGCTATAAAGAACACAATAACGGCAGTAATTGATGAATATTTCCCTGAGATCGTAATGGTATTTAAAGAACCGCTAAAAGGCAAGACATCGATGCAGATACTAAAATCCTGTCCGTTTCCTGCGCTGATACTTGAGTTAGGTGTAGATGGTGTGTTGACTGAGATAAGAAAGGCAGTAAAAAAGACGGTAGGCAGAAAGAAAGCAGAGCAACTGGTGGAAACAGCTAAAACCTCAATAGGTGTAAGTTATGGAATAGCATCAGCAAAACTGAGAATAGAACTAATGATTGAAGAATTAGAGCTGTTAAACAGACAGCTTATTCAAATCGAAGGAGCAATGGATCAAGCATTAGCAGCTACAGGATTTAAAGAAATAATACTAAGTGTTCCCGGCATAGGAGTGGTAACGGCAGCCAGCTTTTTAGGCGAGATTGGTGATCCGATGAGATTCGAAAGTCCACGTCAGATAAGTAAAATGGCAGGCTACAATCTGATCGAGGATAGCTCAGGCAAGAACAAAAGCGGAACGATCATATCAAAACGAGGGAGAAAGAACTTGCGGAATATTCTATATCAGATGGCTATCTCCATGGTTTTAGTAAACTCTGAAATGAAAGCACTTTACAACTACTTAAAGACCAGACAAAATAATCCGCTTAAGAAGAAGCAAGCGCTGGTTGTTATTTCAAAGAAAATAATAACCGTAATATATAACCTGGTAAAAAAGCAAACAGAATACAAGGCAGAATTAGTACTGGGTGAATTCAGAAAAAATCAAATTAAACAAGCTGCTTAAATCAGCAGGAATTGAGATTCTTATAGCCGATAAAGCGGAGATAAGGAGACTCACGCCATCAGCCCATGAGGCAGCATGTGAGCTTAAATGCTATCTCCGCTTTTATCCATAAAACAGAACGAAGGAATGTAAGGGCATGACCCAGTGAGCTATGATAGGGTGAGTTGTTGGATAGCACCGGCTAATAATAGTTATTTAAAATACTGTGAATTAGTAAGTAAACGATAGATTTTCTTTCATATATTGAGATAGGTGTGAGGAGTGAGGCGGGAGGCGATCCTGCCTTCTCCTGGCTAACTAACTACTTTAAAGGGCGGGAAGATGCTATCTTCCCCTACAAACGCTTGAGCAACATCTTGAGTCATTAGTAAAGGGCGGGCGGCTGATAGCCGGCCCCTACGACGGATGTCCGAATATTGGGATCAATCCCTCAGGTAGATGTCATATTCATTGTATTTTTTTTGAAGGCTTTTTCCTGATCTGGACAAACGTTTGGCGTTTACATTATCGAATTTCTCCCGCAGTTTCCCAGCATCCAAAATATTGTATTGCCAAAAGGGATCTGATTGGGAGAAGATGATCACCCGCCGGACTGTTTCGGGGTTTCTTTTATCCGTTTCAATGATCTCCTTCATGGTTTCTGCCCACTTCTGTAAGTCGGGTTGTTTAAACTCCGGAACATGATACAAAATTTTGTCCAGGAGCAGTTTTGCCAAAGTAAAATATAAAGTATCCTCTGAGGTAAATTCCCTTTCTTTATCTTTCTTTATATTTTCTTTAAATCCTTTCTTTAGCTGCGGCTGTGATTCCTCCACCTCTAAGGAGGAGGAGGGGGGAGGGGTTTCGTTATCACGTAACCCCTCCCTTTCGTTATCGCGAAACGGTACCCTTTCGTGATCACAGAACGGTACTCTTTCGTTATCACGCAACCCCCCTGTTTCGTTATCACGAAACACCTGTGAGCAAAAATCATCTGTCAAATGTGAGCTTAACTGTTCCGTTTCCGCGAGATCATTCTCTTGGTTGCTGAACATGTCATATGCGTAAAGAGATGCTATGTTCCATTCTGCGATGTTTGGATTTATCTTGAAAACAGCCTTTTGGCCGATACTTTCAATGCGAATGATAATACTTCTGTTGACTAAATCTTGAATTTGTTGCGATATCCATGACTTGGAACTGTCACAGGCGGCAGCGAAATCCTGAAGGGAAACGGCCGCCCATTCTCGCCTCCACCCATTGGTAACACGTAATATGTGCAGACAGATACGTAACTGAGTGCTGCTGATTTTGGCCAAAATCATGGCCTCCAGCAGCTCATTGGGGATAATCGTAAAACCTCCTCGTGTT
>CAZVLC010000316.1:0-2230 GCA_964627885.1 uncultured Peptococcaceae bacterium | reverse complement strand
TGTAGTTATGCCTTTTCGGATAGCTTTTCACCTGTGCGCAAGGAGTATGTTGACATTCTGGGAAAGGCATATCTGCACAAGATTGGTAAGGTTGAACTGTGTGGCGAGAGAAATCATCAGGATGCTTTGAGAAGCTATAAGCTGGCTTTATTATGTGGGAATTTTGTTAATGAGCCTCGGATTGTTTTAGCAGGGATATTATTGCGTATTGCTTGGCTATACCGTTTCCAAGGCGATACGGAGGAGGAAAAGAAATACATTGCCAAAGCTCTTGAACAATACACCTTTGTGTACGAACACGAGGATGCCAATAAAGCCGGATTAGGGGAGCACCGTTTGTGGTATCTGTTAGGAGAGCTTAATGGGGCCATTGGTAATATGGAGGAAGTGCGGAAGTGGTTCAATATGATTATTTCAGATCAAACGGTGGAACCTGCGCTGAAAAAAATGACCAGGGAAAGATGGGAAGAATATAAAAAGTAGGAACAATAAAACGGTTTTTGCGGTATAGTAACGGATGTGGAGGTAAGAGAGATCAGAGATACCTCCGCAATTATTTTGTGGCACGGTGAAGATACGGGGGATATCCCGATGCCATTAACAGGGCAGGTAGAATATGGACTGGATACTAGTTATGGCGGTTTAACCGCGCTAGATAGCTTCTCCTATTTTCATTCTATTACGCTTACTGGTCTTACGGCGGGGCAGACTTACCACTACCGACTTAGGGTCAAAGATAGTGCCGATGTTGAAACAGTCTCCGAGGATTATACATTTACAACCTTAGTTAGTGCCATAACTCCCAGCATTACCGGAATTTCTCCCAATCCCACCGGAGATACAGTGATAAGCGAAGATACGGTTTGGGAAGGAATTACTGATACCTGCGGAGGAAATATTACCGTAGGTAGTACGGCAGGGAGAATTAACTTTACGATTAAAGATTCTACTATTAACGTTAAAGGGACATGGACAATGGGGGGAGATACTCCGGTAGATTTTAATTTGATCAATTCGACGATCATTTTTGATGTAGAAAGTGGAGTTCCTGTAATTTACCCAAGTGGGATAATCAGGGATATAGACGCTTTAGTTGTAAATAGTACAAGAATTTTAGCAAATCCATCTAATATCATTTTAGAAGATAGCACTATAAGAGGGACTGATTATGCACATTTAAGTAGAGGGATTGTATTAAACAGCGGAGGATACTGGGGAAATAATATAAATTATCCTCAGGCCAAACACACTTTTATTGCGGATAATGTTACTTTCGCCTATATGGGGGGGTTAGATTCTACTACGGGGGCAGGTTATTATGTTTTTAAAAGCGGAATTGAACTTGCGCCAGATTCAAAATTAATAAACGTAAAAGTTGACCATTGCGGCAAAGGTTTAACTATTAGTGAAAACTGGGTGTAGTGACATTAAGTTTATCAATACCTAACAATTATCTCGACGTGAAAGTCCAAGACCAATTAGGCAATCCGGTCGAAGGAGCAACCGTTACTATTACCAATGAAGTAGACAATGTAAACTATCCTTTTTATTCTATGTTGATCAGCCTGGCCGATATACGGTTTTGCAGAAAACGAATTTACTTAGCATGCAATTGACTGTTGGGTTAAAAAATGTCAGCATAAATGGACAGAAAAAAGAAATCGACGTGCCTCCGGTTATAATGAATAATAGAACAATGGTTCCGTTACGGCTAGTCGGCGAAGGGCTGGGGGCTTCCTTTGAATGGAATGAGCAAGAGAAGACTGTTGTTTATAAATCAGGAGAAAAAGAAGTAACTCTTTGTATAGATAAACCGATAATCGGCTTCGACACACCCCCGACAATCGTGGAAGGAAGAACAATGGTGCCCCTTCGTTATATTTCGGAAGTTTTTGGCGCAAATGTAATGTGGTTTCCTTCTACGCAAAGTGTTTCTGTGAACAGGTGAAATTAAAGAGAAATAAATTTTCACAAATTGCTAATAAATGTTTAGAACCATGACAAGAAGAACAGAATATGTATAAAGAAACAATGTTTTGGGGGCGGCAGTACTGATGGAAGAAAGAGCAACAAGTGAAAACCGGCAGGTCTCTATACAAGGGGAAGAACAGCGGGAAAAGAAGAGGGAAGCGCAGCCGGAAGAGCAGAAGGAAAAGGCGACGAGGAAAGAAACAGCAGTTGTTTCAGCTCCGAAGGTAGTTCCCGTTTGTGTCTTGTGTAAAACGGTACC
>CAZVLC010000315.1:0-2231 GCA_964627885.1 uncultured Peptococcaceae bacterium | reverse complement strand
TAGCGGCGCAGGTTGTACAGGACATCCTGTCATAGCATACCGATTGACGAAAAAGGACATAGTAGTATATAATTATAATTAGTAAAATACCCATAGGGGGTATAACGAGTTGGTGAATAGCGAATTAAAGGGGAATATTATACGGCGCCTAAAAAGGATTGAAGGACAGGTCAAAGGTATTGAACGCATGCTGGATACCGAAGGTTGTTGTTGCATGGATGTTTTAGTACAGGTCTCTGCTGTGCGCGCGGCCACTTCCAAAGTAGGCGAGATGATTCTCGCGAATTACGCGCAAGCCTGTTTGGCTGAGGCGCTTGCCGATGACCGCAGTGACCGTGAAAAAAAGTTAGAAGACCTATTATTGTTAATAAACAATTTTATTAAATAGAATGGAGGATTATTATGGCTTATGTTACCCATCTTTCCGAAACAAATTTCAAATCTGAGGTTTTAGATGCGCAAGAACCTGTATTGGTTGATTTTTGGGCTCCTTGGTGTGGACCGTGTAAAATGATCGGTCCGGTGATTGAAGAACTAAGTGAAGATTATCAGGATAGAGTAAAAATATGCAAGTTAAATGTAGATGATAATGCTGCTACGGCCAGTGATTATGGCGTTATGAGTATTCCCACCATGATCGTTTTCAAAGGTGGGCAAGAAATAAATCGTTTGGTAGGATTTGTACCAAAGACTAATATTGCGCGTGTGCTTGATGAGGCTATTTCGGCGCGTTAATGGCGACCATGCTACAGGGGCTGTTGACAAAATGTTAACAGCTCTTTTATATTATTTACGTAAAGTTCCATTTTCGGGGAAGAGCTATTTTTGAGAAGATTAGAGAGTGATGACAAGTGGATTTATTTTCGACAATGACAGAAACGGGCCGGCAAGGAAGGACTCCCTTAGCCGCGCGGATGCGTCCGTTCAAATTGGATGAGGTTGTCGGGCAAGAACATTTATTGGGACAGGGAAAACTATTAAGACGGTCAATTGAGACGGATCAATTAGGCTCCTTGATCTTTTATGGGGCTCCCGGTACGGGTAAAACAACGCTGGCCTTTGTGATTGCACAAACAACAAAGGCACATTTTACCAAGATGAATGCGGTAACCTCCGGAGTAGCTGATTTGCGAAAAGTTGTGCAGGAAGCCGAAGAACGGGCTAAGTTCTATAATCAGGGGACCATTCTTTTTATTGATGAAATACACCGGTTTAATAAGGCACAACAGGATGCCTTATTGCCCGCGGTGGAGGAAGGCAAACTGGTTTTGATCGGAGCAACTACCGAAAATCCCTTTTATAGTGTAAATGCGGCGCTTCTCTCTCGTTCCCGTCTTTTTCAACTGGAACCATTAAGTAAAGAGAATATCTTGGCCTTATTGCAGCGAGCGCTTACTGATGCGGAAAAGGGCTTGGGTAATTATCACTGCCGGGTTTCCGATGAGGCATTACGGCATTTTGCGGAGGCAGCAAGGGGTGATGCGCGGTTAGCCTTAAACGGATTGGAATTGGCGGTATTATCTACGATGCCTGACGCAGACGGGTTCAGGGTCATTGATTTGGCCGCAGCAGAGGAATCTATCCAGGAAAAGGCCATTGTTTACGATAAAATGGGTGATCAGCATTATGATGTGATTTCGGCTTTTATTAAAAGTATGCGTGGTTCCGATCCGGATGCGGTATTGCATTATTTGGCGCGGATGTTAGCGGCCGGAGAAGATCCCCGGTTTATAGCGCGCCGCATTCTGATCCATGCGGCGGAGGATGTGGGTTTGGCAGACCCCCAAGCTTTAGTGGTGGCGCAGGCCGCTGCCCGCGGGGTGGAAATGGTTGGCCTGCCGGAGGGAAGATTATTATTAGCGGAGGCAGCTCTCTACATAGCGTGTGCCCCCAAAAGCAATAGCGTCTTGGCAATTTATAAAGCGATCGAAGATGTGCAGAAAGGCAATTACGGCGTTGTGCCTTTACATTTGCGTGAGGCAGGATATCCCGGGGCGGACAAGTTGGGTTCCGGCCAAGGATATCGTTATCCCCATGATTATCCAAATCATTTTGTCGAACAAGAATATCTTCCCACGGAATTGCAGGGGACAAAGTATTTTCAGCCTTCGGGGATGGGGGCGGATAAGGGACCCCGAAAGTAGTGAGAAAGAGTGGATATAAACCGGTGAGGCGAGTGATAATGATAAGTGATATCTAACCCAGAACCAAGGAGATGATTGTTTTTGCCG
>CAZVLC010000314.1:0-2232 GCA_964627885.1 uncultured Peptococcaceae bacterium | reverse complement strand
TGACAATCGCTTCGATAATCGCCGTTTCCGCCTCTGATCCCCAGTAAGCATACCTTTTTCCTTCCAAATCGCGCGGCCGGGTGATATTCTCCTTCTGCAAAGAAGCAAAACCGGAAGTATTATGCTGAATCACCGCCGCGATAGACACTAAAGGAATATCCGCTGCCCTAGCATAACTGACATTTTCCTGAAAGCTCACCCCAAAATCAGCCGATCCTGCCGCCACCATCTGATCCGGAGCCACTTCCCCTGCTTCCAGTATTTCCACATCTAATCCTTGTTCACGATAATACCTTTTTTTATTGGCCACATACAAACCGGTGTGGTTCGTATTCGGAGTCCAATCCAAAATTACTTTAACCTTTCTCAAGGCATCCCCTTGATTATTCGCCTGTTGATCTACCTTTCCTTGCTGTTGCCCGCACGCCGAAAAAATCAGCAGGGAAAAAGTCATTAATACGACTACCTCCATCATTTTTCTTCTCAGCGTTTTTCTTGTTTTATTTTTTCCTGTCATTGTTCAACGTCTCCTTTTCCTTTTCTTCTCTTTTGTCTGAATCTTTATTGCTTTATTATTTCTTTAAGTCGTGCTTAGCTCTGATAATACCAAGGCATTACCAGCCTGGCCAGCACAGCTACCAGCCCGAAAAAGACCAGGCTCAGTACGGAAATAATGACGATCGCCCCAAAGACCTGCGCCGTTAAGAAAGAATTCATCGATCTTGTCATATAAACGCCAATTCCCTGCGAAGCTCCCAGCCACTCTCCGATAACCGCCCCCATCACACTATATGTGACGGCAATTTTCAGGCCTGCGAAAAAAGACGGTAAAGCCGCGGGAAGGCGTACCGTTTTAAAAATCTGCCAAGGCGATGCGCCCATCGCTAATAGTAGCTTAATCATATCCCGATCCACATTTTCAAACCCTTCCACCAAACTAACCGTAATCGGGAAAAAACAAACTAAGGTCACCACCAGTAGTTTGGGCAGCAGTCCGTACCCAAACCAAATAATCAAAAGAGGGGCAACCGCCATAATGGGAATCGTCTGCGAAACAACAATCAACGGATACAAGGACTTTTTGACCACTGGGAATATCCCCATAATTATGGCCAGAAAGATGCCAGCCAGTATGGCAAAAAGAAAACCCAAGATTACTTCAGTCAGGGTCTGAAGACTATGTCCCCATAATAAAGCGGAGGTCTCCAGCAATGCTTCGGTAATTTTACTGGGAGAAGGAAAAAGATATTCGGCAATCCCCAATAGGTCAACCAAGGCTTCCCAGAGCACCAGCAACAAAAGCAATAAGGTCACAGACGACCAATACTTTTTTATCACACTTTTCATAATCCCTACCCCTTATTTTTAAAAAAATAAAAACCGCTTCCCAGTTCAGGGTAGCGGCGTAATTATCGTGATCCTCATCTCCCTCCGCTGGTATTATCCAGATCAGGTAAAGGGTCGGCATACTTAAATGCCCTCTCAGCCAGTAACTCCAGCTCCCCCGCTATCTAACATCCTTATCTATATTCAATTTGAGCTCAGCTTATCACACTAAAAGCATTGTGTCAACGAAGTTGAGCGCCTTTGTACTGTAAAAGGCGAATCTGCCTGTTGCGATACCAAAGAATACTTGAGACAAACCCTAAAATGCCTGTACACAAAAACATTACTGCCATACCACTTCCGGTGCCGTTACCGACAATACCTTGAAGAATGGTTGAAAGTCTGGACGAGCACCTCATAAAGGGTTCGAATACGAAATCCGCCAGAGCCCCACCCAATAAAATACCGACAGAGATGGTAAAATACTGCACTAAGTTTGAAAACGAATTCAATCCGCTCACCCTGGAGTATTCTTCTTTTGGCACCAAAATGCCGACAGATACTGTGGAGGCAGGAGACTGAAATGCGAACATAAAGCCTGTAATTGTATTAATAACATAGATATACCAAATTTCTAATCCATCGGTCATAACAAGAATAAGTACAACGACAGAGCAAAAGCAGGCAATCAAATCTGTCAAAAGCATAATGGGTTTCTTTTTATGTGTATCTACAAATGCTCCAGCCCAAATACTCGCCATAAATCAACGGAAAATAAGAAAAAAAGGTAAGCAATGAAACTGCCATAGCAGAATTGGTTTGCTTATAAACCCAAATGATCAGGGCAAAGCTTGTCATGGAACTACCTAATTGCGAGATAGATTGGCTGAACCACAAAAGGGTATA
>CAZVLC010000313.1:0-2235 GCA_964627885.1 uncultured Peptococcaceae bacterium | reverse complement strand
CTTTTATATATGATATGTGTGTTAACCATGGGCCTGATGGGGCAGAGGATTTCGTGAATAAAGCCAAGAACAAGCTCGGAGGTGTACCTAAAAACGGTATTGATGAAAATAAGTTTCTTTCCAGTGTAATGGATTATAGATATTCCTTCCTTAAAGGGGATGATCCCAACGGCTCAGACAGAGTCAATGCATATAGAAGGTTGCTGACTGCTAACAACGTTAATTTGAAGACTAATTTTCAGTTTACGGTATATGGTGACATATTTACTATTGATGGAAATGTTGGATACGTAAACTCGAATACACCATCAGCACCTGTCGCGTCAATATCTGCGTCAACTTTATTGGGAACAGCCCCCTTGAATGTAGCATTTACTGCTGCGAATACAAACACATCTTCGACATTGGTATGGGATTTTGGAGATGGTTCTACAGCATCTGATAAAAACCCAACACATGTTTATAAGAGCGCAGGGAAATATACTGTAAAATTAACAGCAAGCAATACAGCGGGTTCAAGTACGGCAACAGTTGAAATTTTGGTTAAAAACAGCGGTGTAAATAACGGGGAGACGAACGATAACGAATCGAATGATAGCGATAACGATAGCGATAATGACAATGATAATAATGACAATAACGACAATGATAATAACGACAATGATAATAATAACGATAATGACAACGCCATTGATGCCGGAAATAATACTTATAAATGTCCTAAAGTTAGATACACTTATAATCGACATAAAGACAAAGCCTCTTTTAGAGTGATGATTAAAGAAAAAAGAACAAAATCATCTTATAAATGGCATTGGAAATGTAAGGACGGAAAAACTTCGAAGCTAACAAACCTAATACAGAATTACTCTAAAACAGGAAAATATAAAGGTATATCAAAAGTTTCAAGCTCAAAGGGGTATTCTAATGATTCGAACAGGGGAACGGTTAGGTTAATCAGAAAAGTTACGAACTATAAAAAATAAATCCATCATCAAGCTATAAAGCTCTTTTGGTACTTCGTTCTTTTGGTACTTGGTTCTTGACATAAACGGTTAATCGATTATATAATATGTAATGTGGCTTCGGGGCGTAGCTCAGTTTGGCTAGAGCGCCATCTTGGGGTGGTGGAGGCCGCTGGTTCAAGTCCAGTCGCTCCGACCATTTTTATTAAGATCTGAAGGAAGCATCCTTAATATGAATATAAACAAAAAACCTGGGACGGAGGATAAAATACTGCCGCCAGGTTTTTCTGTTTCTCGGCATTGAAGGCTTGTATTCAAGGTGGAGGGCTAGTATAATTTATTTAGACTCAAATAATCATTTAGTTATTTTAGAATATAGTGGGGGTGTGCCAATTGTTTTCAATAGGAGTACCCGAATTATTACTAATTTTAGTGCTCGTTTTAATTCTGTTCGGCCCGGGGAAATTGCCTGAAATCGGCAGGTCACTTGGCAAGGCGATGAGCGAATTCAAGAAGGCAAAAAAAGATTTGGAAGATGAGTTTAAAGATGAAAAGCAGTAGTGATGATCCCAAACTTACCCTCACCACACATTTATTAGAGCTGCGCAGGAGACTGATTATTTCGCTGGCAGCTCTTTTTTTAGGGATGGGGATTTGTTTCTTTTGGGGACAAGAAATACTTTTTCAGCTTCTGATGAGCCCTCTTGAGAAGATTAATCATGAACTGGTTTTAATCGCAGTTACAGAGGGCTTCCAAATTCAACTGAAAATGGCCTTTTTGGGAGGGATGTTTCTTTCTTTGCCGGTTCTTTTGTGGCAGAGCATTGCTTTTGTTTTACCGGCGCTGTATTCCGGAGAGCGAAAGGTGTTTTGGCCTCTTTTTATCTCCAGCTTATTTTTATTTTTGCTGGGGATAATCTTTGCTTATACAGTGGTGCTTGATTTGGCGATTGAGTTTCTTTTGCTTGATTTTAATGCCGGTTTAAATTCCATGCTTTCTGCCGCCAAATATCTTTCTTTTGTGGTTGCTTTTTTAGTTCCGTTTGGCTTTATTTTTGAGATTCCGGTGATGGTTTTAATCTTGACAAAAATGAAAGTGATTTCTCCCGCTCAGTTGAGAAAGAAAAGGCGCTATGTGATTGTGGCAATATTTATCCTAGCGGCGATTTTGACGCCGCCTGATGTGATCTCACAGGTATTTTTGGCTCTTCCCATGTTAGTTCTCTATGAGCTTAGTATCATTGTTTCAGCTTTGGTATTTAAAAGAAAA
>CAZVLC010000312.1:0-2256 GCA_964627885.1 uncultured Peptococcaceae bacterium | reverse complement strand
GCTTCTATCTTGCAAATTATTTATATTTCGTTCCGTTTTGAGTTCAGATTTGGGTTAGCCGCCATTTTGGCTTTATTGCATGATGTGTTGATTACAACCGGCTTCTTCTCTTTAATGCAGTATGAAGTTGATGTAACCTTTATTGCGGCTATTTTGACGATCATTGGGTACTCGATCAACGACACGATTGTAATTTTTGACCGCATTCGTGAGAATTTGAAAAATAGGCGGAAAGAAGAGCTGGCGGAGCTTACTAATAAGGGTATCAACCAAAGTATTGTACGTTCGCTTAGTACTTCCGTGGCAGTAATATTTGTGCTGGTTGCCCTCATCGTGCTCGGTGGCGAAACAACCAAATATTTTTCTCTGGCTTTGCTCGTTGGGGTAATTGCCGGAACGTATTCTTCGATCTTTATTGCTAGCTCTCTTTGGTTTGATTTTCGGCCGGATAAAACCGGTAAAGCCAGGGATATAAAAGCTTAAATTTTTTGATAGACTTTTTTAAGTAACGAAAAATCCTTTTATCAGATTTAAACTTGATAAAGGGATTTTTTGCAAGAAAAGACATTTGCTTGTATGGGAGAGAATAAGATGATCCAGCGGCGAATTTGGCAAGTGAAAAAGAGGGAGCAGAGTCTGACTACCCAATTAGCCCATTCCTTAGGGATTTCGGAAGTAAGTGCGGCAGTACTTGTTAATCGAGGAATTATTACATCTGTGAAAGCAAAGCAATTTTTCAATGCCTCGCTTGCTGATTTGCATAACCCCTTGGAGTTACCGGATATGGAGAAAGGAGCTACCAGAATCTGCCGGGCACTGGAAAATGGAGAGAAGATTTTAGTGTATGGCGATTATGATGTAGACGGCATTACGGCTACAACTTTATTAACCGATTTTTTGCGGCACTTAGGGGGAAAGGTAGAGTATTACATTCCTGATCGGTTGGAGGAAGGGTATGGCTTGAACAGGACGGCGCTAACCCGAGCCCGGGAAACAGGTGCCACTTTAATCGTCAGTGTAGATTGCGGGATTTCTTCTGTGGCGGAAGTAGAATATGCGGCGCAAAACGGGCTTGATCTGGTCATCACCGATCACCATGAGCCTCCTGTAAAGCTACCGGAGACGGCTTATGCCTTAATCAATCCTAAATTGGCTGCGGATGAACAGGCTCCCTGGTTTAATTTGTCCGGAGTAGGAGTTGCTTTCAAAGTAGCCCAGGCGGTTACGGGCTTGCTTGCCCGAGAGGATTTTTGTGATGAATACCTTGATTTAGTAGCCTTGGGGACAATTGCCGATATAGTGCCACTTTTAGAGGAAAACCGTATTCTCGTGAAGGAAGGGCTGCAACGTCTTAATCAAGCCCAGTGTCGGCCAGGCTTGTTGGCTCTTTTTAAAGCAGCAGGACTAAAGACGGGGGAGCTCTCCGCCGGAGACATCGGTTTTATGGTAGCTCCGCGTATCAACGCTTGTGGCCGTTTGGCTAAGGCGGATATTGCGGTAGAATTATTCTTAAGTCAGGATGCAGCGCGTAATGAGGAAATCTGCCGATTCTTAGAGGAAGAAAACAGAAATAGACAGGAACTAGGTGACCAAATTTTTCAGGATGCCGTGGTGATGTTGGAAAAAGAGGAAGAGAAAAAGGTAATCGTGTTGGCTTCTCCCTATTGGCATCCCGGGGTAATCGGCATTGTTGCTTCACGCTTGGTAGATAAATATTATCGTCCCACGTTCTTATTTCATCTCGAAGAAGGTCTTGCCAAAGGTTCGGCCCGAAGTATTCAAGGCTTTAATCTTTATCAGGCTTTGGAAAGGGCACGCGGTTTTTTAAAGCAATTCGGCGGGCATGAGATGGCGGCCGGAATGACTCTTGAGGAGGAAGCTATTCCATCTTTTCAGACTGAGTTACAGCAATATGCTGACGAAATACTGGAGGATAAAAGTCTTTTCCCGGTTTTAGCGCTTGATGCTGAATTAACTATGCCAGAGGTAAATGAGCAATTAGTGCAAGAATTAACTCTCCTTGCTCCTTTTGGGGCGGGTAACCCAAGCCCTGTTTTTGTTTTACGTAACACCAGTTTAGAAGAGGTGAAAGTTGTAGGACAGGAAGGGAAGCACCTCAAATGTAAAGTGGTTGACCGGGAGCAGAATAGAAGCATTGATGGAATTGGTTTTGGTTTGGGAGAATGGCAAGAAGAAGTAGTTGGTTGGAGTGGGTGTGACTTGGCGTTTGTGCCGGAATTAAATTATTTTCAAGGG
>CAZVLC010000311.1:0-2257 GCA_964627885.1 uncultured Peptococcaceae bacterium | reverse complement strand
TAATATTTTGTGTATTAGAGGAAAACAATGAATATGCAATTAAATGCTTTTGTTACGTCAACAACCTGGAACATTGCAAGAAAGGTAAACGGTGTCGGAAGTATGGATTTATCCATTGAAAAAATATTATGGGACGGTAAAGGGAATTTGTCGTTTTCCCTAGAGGATCCATTTATTTGGAATCAATCTAGATCCGTTTTGCAATACAAAAACATTGATACGAAGAGTCACGTTATTCCTGATTTGAGAATGGTACGAATTAATTTTACATACAATTTTGGTTCTGATAAAGTAAAACAATCGAGAAGAAGAAATACAGGTATTGAGAATATAGAAAGAAGAATACAGTAATTCATCTCCAATGTCCTTTCCTTTCACCAAACAACCCGACTCCATGGATTGTGGCCCCGCTTGCTTAGCCATGATCTCTGAGTACTATGGTAAAAAATACACGTTGGAGTATTTGCGCGATAATTGTTTTATCAGGCGCGACGGTGTGTCGCTGCTAGGTATCAGCCGCGCCGGTGAGAAAATTGGCTTTAAAACTGTGGGTGGCCGTCTCACCTTCGAAAAGCTGGCGGAGAAAGCCCCGCTACCCTGCATTGTCCACTGGAACCAGGAGCATTTTGTGGTGGTGAACGAGGTAAGGAAAAAAAAGAAAGACTATAAAATCTCCGTTGCCGACCCCGGTAAAGGACTACTTACCTATTCCCGGGAAGATTTTTGCGACCGGTGGGTCAGCACCCGTACCAATGGTGAAGAGAAAGGCGTGGCGCTGCTGCTGGAACCCACCAACCTTTTCTACGAGCAGGAAGGCGATGCCGCACCCACCCAAAACCGCCTGAAGTTCCTCTGGAAGTATCTGCTCAGATACAAACGCTTTTTTGCGCAATTAATCCTCGGATTGTTTATCGGCAGCCTGTTGCAACTCATCTTTCCGTTCCTCACCCAGGCTATTGTCGATACCGGTATTCAGGGAAAAGACATCGGCTTTATCTGGCTCATCCTCATCGCCCAGATGATGCTGCTCTTCAGCCGCACGGCCATCGACTTCATCCGCCGGAAAATACTGCTGCACATCAGTACGCGCATCAACGTGTCGCTCATATCAGACTTCTTTATTAAACTAATGAAGTTGCCGATGAAGTTTTTCGACACCAAACTCACGGGCGACCTGCTACAACGTATTGAAGACCACCGCCGCATCGAGAACTTCCTTACCAACCAGACCATCACGGTGCTATTCTCCGCCTTCACCTTCGTGATCTTCTCCGTGGTGCTGTTCATATACAATGTGCCCGTCTTTGCCGTCTTCCTTGCCGGCAGCATCCTCTACGGGGCATGGATCATGGTCTTCCTGAAGAAACGGCGGATATTGGATTACAAAATGTTCGAACATCAGGGCATCAACCGCAACGTGGTGTATCAACTCATTACCGGCATGCAGGAGATCAAACTGCAAGGTTGCGAACAACGCAAACGCTGGGAGTGGGAAGACGTGCAGGCCGACTTGTTCGACGTGAATATGCAATCGCTCAATTTGCGGCAGAGTCAGGAGGCAGGCGGCATCTTTATCAATGAACTGAAAAATATACTGGTAACGGTGCTGGCGGCAACGGCGGTCATCAACGGAACCCTCACGTTGGGAATGATGCTGGCCATACAATATATTATCGGACAGCTTAACAGCCCGGTAGAGCAAATAATGGGATTTATCTACCAGTGGCAGGACGTGAGCATCAGTTTAGACCGTATGAATGAAATCCACACACAGCAAAATGAAGAAGATGAAAACCGCTTTGTAGCCGTATTGCCGGATATTCGTTCCATTCGTATAAAAAACCTCTGTTTTAAATATGACGGCGCGCTTCCTCATTATGTGCTGGAAAAAATTCATTTGGAAATTCCCGAAGGAAAAGTTACTGCCGTTGTGGGTGCAAGCGGAAGTGGAAAAACCACGTTGGTGAAGTTGCTGCTGGGTTATTATGCGCCCTATGAAGGCGAAATAATAATAGGAAAAGAAAACCTGAATGAATTTAATCTCGCCTGGTGGCGTAAGCAATGTGGTGCGGTGATGCAGGACGGCTATCTGTTTTCAGATACCATTGCCCGTAACATTGCCATTTCAGACGATGAAATCAATTTGGAACAACTCCTCCACGCTGCACGTGTTGCCAATATTGCCGATTATGTGGAAAGTTTACCGTTAGGCGACAACACAAAAATAGGGCAAGATGGACAAGGTATAAGCCAGGGC
>CAZVLC010000310.1:0-2269 GCA_964627885.1 uncultured Peptococcaceae bacterium | reverse complement strand
TAAAACAAGCAGAAAGCAATGTAACCAAGTTCTCGATAATACTGAGAAAAGACATAAATTACGCTATACACTTTGTTAATCCATCAACCTCCATTTCAAATATAAAACTATATGTTAGCAATAGCGAGGAGTACCCAGTAACCCTTAACACTAAGGTTGATAGTAAAGAGAATCATTCCGTGTCGAGATTTAAAGTAAACGAAAGTGGTGCCTATAACCTTTTTATTGAGTTTAATGAAAAATGCAACGATGAATGCGTGGTAATGGTACTTTATTTAGAGGGAAAAGACTAAACCTTAGTATTATAAAAAAAATGAGTTTGTGGGTCTATTAAAGTGAGTGTTCCCAATGGTGGGTTTCAAAGTCAGGAATTATATCCCCCGATAAACTTAACTCCTTTCAGACAACACTGTTTTTAATTTCTATCCACACCCAAATTTGGATACACCCCTAAGGCAAAGTTCTTATTATAAAAGTTGTTTATCCATTATTTTATCAAACCTAGTGTCAAGGCAAACACTTAAGTCGGTAGTTATAAATTTCCCATTGTAAAATAAACTAAGTAACTAATCAGTTTGAAAAACCATTAGGTTATTAACAATTTTGGGTGCTCTGTCAACAGGCTGCAAGGGGGGTCATTCAGAGGAAATGCAAATACAGGGGTTACTAACATAAATCTTTCGTGCACGTTGATAAATAAGCGGTTAAGTTCTTTGATATGGTGGATTTCAGGAATAGTTTTGCTGTATAATTCAAGCAAATGCCCGATCATCCAACAAAGGAAAAACTGATTCACCTTGTGCAAGCACAGGCGAAGGTGATTGTTCGGCTGGAGGCAAGAATTGACAAGCTGGAAGAGGAGTTGGAAAAATACAAGACCAGAAAAGACAGCAACAATAGCTCTACACCCCCTTCCCGGGATGAAAACCGGCCGCCTCGCACCAGCAGCCTCAGGCAAAGAAGCGACCGAAAAGTAGGTGGCCAGCCTGGGCGCGAAGGGAAAACGCTGGAGATGGCCGAAGTGCCAGATGAGGTGATCGAGCACCGTGCATGCTTTTGCCCTGAGTGCGGGAGCGATTTGAACGGCCAACCCTTTGATTTTTTTGGCAAACGACAGGTGGTCGACATCCCGACCATCCGGCAAGTTGTGACCGAACACCGGGTTTATCGGTGCACGTGCACGTGCGGAAGGGTTGTAGAGAGCGCCTTCCCTGTAGGGGTAGACCGCCCGGTAAGCTACGGCAGGAACATCGAAGCCCTCGTTGGGTACCTCAACGTTAGGCAATACCTGCCCTTCAAAAGGCTTCAGGAGCTGCTGCGCGACCTCATGGGGGCGAGCATCAGCGAGGGTGGAGTGCATCGCCTGCTGAACCGGCTGGCAGCAAAAGGTGCCGATGCCTATGAGTTGATCCGGGGGAGCGTTTTGGCCAGCAGCGTCATTGGCGCTGACGAAACGGGGATGAAGGTCAATGGGAAGAAGCGCTGGTTCTGGACATGGCAAAACAGCAGCGCCACGTATATTGCTGCCTCTGCCAACAGGGGAGCCGCCACGATTACCAGACACATTGCCGGCATATCGAAAGAGGCTACCCTGGTGCATGATTTTTGGAAAGCGCATTTTCAAACGCCAGTGCACAGGCACCAAGCATGCACCGCCCACTTGGCGCGCGAAACCATTTACCTTGAGAAGCGCTACCGAACAACCTGGCCGAAACGCTTTCGCAGCATGCTGGTAGAGGCCGAAACGCTTAAGAAACAATTTGGCCCTGCTGACTATGGTGCCCCTAGTCGGGCCAGAGATAGCCTTGAGAAAAAGTTGGATGCCCTGCTGGAAGCTCCGTTGAATCCTAAGCATAAGGAGCTGGTCACTTTTCAGAAGCGGATAACCAAGTACCGTGATCATATCTTTACATTCCTTTACCATCCCGATGTCCCTCCCGACAACAACGGGTCGGAAAGGGCGATCCGGAATGTGAAAGTAAAACAGAAAATATCCGGACAGTTCAAAATATTTGAAGCTGCTGAGAATTTTGCCATCCTGAGATCCATTATTGATACTGCCATAAAAAATGGCCAGAATGTGCTGCTGGCACTAAACACCATTGCTGGCTACAAAACAAACTGATTAGTTACAAATTTTAAAAAATTGAAGTTATGAAGAAGAAAATAGTTCTAATTGCAGGCATTTGTTTCTTAAGTATATTACCATTTACAAATCAATGTCGTTTAGTTAAGGAAATCCTCTAAAACGCCTGACTTTATTGGTCTT
>CAZVLC010000309.1:0-2275 GCA_964627885.1 uncultured Peptococcaceae bacterium | reverse complement strand
TTCCCTAGCCTTTATTATACCATTTATCCAATGCAATAAAAGTGATTTAACTTAATAATAATGATATTAAAATTCCTGAGACAATTCCCATATTCGCATAATGGCTATGCTTTGCATGGCTTTTCGGGATAAGCTCGTCACTGGTTATGTAAATCATTGCCCCGGCCGCAAACGAAAAAGAAGCAGAAATAAACACCGATGACACAGTGGCCAGACTTGTACCAATCATTGTCCCAAAAAAGGTAGCTAATCCCGTTATTGTTGTAATAAAAATTATCTTGCCTCTCTCTAATGCATGACTTAAAGACAACGGCATCGCTACACTTAAACCTTCAGCGATATTATGAATACCGATCGATACCGCAGTAAAAAATCCCAACTCCACAGAAACCTCATTACTTACCCCAATGGCCATTCCTTCAGGGAGATTATGCACAGCGATACCGATAGCGATAAAATAACCCATCTTCAAGTATTCATCATATTTGGCTTCATTCTTATGAATATGGGGCAAGATAATATCTAACAAAGCAAGAAACCCCGCGCCACAAATAAATCCCGCAATACAAGAATATACACCACCTAAAGCAATGCTTTCCGGGATCATACTTAAGGTCGAAAGTCCCAACATTATTCCAGCTGCAAACCCCAAAGAAAAGGAAAGAAGTTTATTAGAGGGATTTCGAATCGCAACCGTGATTAATGCCCCTACCCCGGTTAATAACCCGGCAACCAAACTCAACAAATAAATTGAGATTATTTTCACCCTCTTCCTGCAATTAATTTCACGTGTGTTTTCCTTACCTTTTTCTTATTGTAGATTTCAAAACAAGGTCTGTCAATATACGGACTTTTTTTTTGCTTATTCAGAGAGAAACTTATCCAATCTCTCGATACTGCATAATAAAATCAGAATATCCTTTTTTATGAGTTTTTCAGCCCCATCGGGAGCAATAATGACCGAATTGCCACGTTTAATCGCGATAATACTAATGCCGTATTTGGCTGAGAGATCTAATTCACTGATGCTCCTGTCAATAAAGCGAGAAGGAACAGCAACCTCAATAATGCTTTCCTGATTGGTTAACTCGATATAATCAAGGATACTTGACGCAGATAAACTATGCGCCAAACGTATTCCCATGTCCTTTTCGGGAAATACTACTTTATCCGCACCCACTTTTTTTAAGACTTTACCGTGTAAAGAGTTCATCGCCTTGGCAACAATAAACTTTATTCCCATCTCCTTAAGCATAAGCGTAATCAGAATACTCGCCTCAATATCATCTCCAATTGCCACAATTACGTTGTCAAAATTACGAATACCCAAAGAATATAGCGTTTCCTCTTCCCGCGCATCGGCCTGCACCGCGTGCGTAACATTATTGATTACATTCTGTACCGCTTCCTCCGAATTATCTATAGCCAATACGTCATTGCCCAGTTCATTTAACGTTTTAGCGACACTTGCCCCAAACCTTCCCAGCCCAATAACTGCAAATTGTTTTTTCATCTCACAGGCTTACCTCCTACCCAATTAAGATCCTTTCTTCCGGGTATTTTACCTGGATAAGCGTCCCCATGCGCTTTTTAGCAAAAGCATAAACCAAAGTCAAAGGCCCAACTCTGCCAATATACATCGTTATAATAATAATGATTTTTCCCAGCATAGATAATTCAGGAGTAAAACCAAGGCTTAACCCAACTGTGGCAAAGGCAGATGTTGTTTCAAACAAGATCCTTAAGTAATCGGTGCTTTCTGTAATGGTTAAAAGGGCACTAACTCCGAAAACCAAAATACCGGCCATGAATGTTAAGATAATCGCTTTTTGAATTAAATCAGGCGGTAAAGTCCTTTCCATGATCGTGGTCTGACTTTTACCTTTATAACTGGCCATAAGAAAAAGAATAATAAACTGCCCAAAATTACTATAATATGTTCCCGTATCAACAACAACCAACCCCGTGACACAGGTTGCTGATGTAGCTGTAAAAAGAGCCGTTAAAAATGGGGCCCCCTTGCCATCCGCTGTGGAAACAGGTAATGTCAATAAGAATGCACCGATAATTATTATTGTAAGAAAGCCTATCGCCAGTACCTGCGTCGGCGTGAATAACCACTTTTTCAACTTTCGTCATTCCTTCAATCAATAATCGTTTACAAAACTATAGAAAGTGACAGATAGAGGATTATCTCCATAATCCTCTATCTCCATAATCCTCTATCTTATTTAAATTTAAACAAACAAAATTCCCTTTTTAACTGCTTTTTATT
>CAZVLC010000308.1:0-2285 GCA_964627885.1 uncultured Peptococcaceae bacterium | reverse complement strand
CAAACCGAGCGGCACCTACCCAAGCGTATAATATGTATGAGATAATATCCCAAACGTGCTCAAAAACTGAGTATCAGAAAATGAGCACGTTACTCATATGGGGGGAATGGGATTTGAATACTCGAGAAATGGCGCAGGAGGTACGGCTGGCGAACTGGGCAGGAATTCTCCGAGCCCGGCGGGACAGCGGACTGAGCGTGCGGTGTTACTGTCAGGAGCAAGGCATCAACCTAAGTGTAAAATAAACGTTGGCAAGTGATGAAAAAAGAGGAAGTAACCTTGCGGCTACTTCCCCTGCATACAAAAAAACAGTAAAATGGAATTGATAACAAACCATAACTGAGGTGTATGCAGGATGATTGTAACGGAAAAGAGATTAGATTTCAATAGTTTTGAGCAAAAAGTATTTGCCGCTTGCTGTGCAGCTGGGTGTGAAGCGATAAAGGCACAGCTTGAAGGGTGGGACAGAGAATTAGCAACCATGCGCGACCGCAGCATCTACCGCCATAAGGGTAGGCGGAAAACAGTGCTAAAAACCATTATGGGTGAGGTTGAATACGAACGCACAATTTATGAACAAAAGAATAATGACTGTACAAAGTCTTTTGTTTACCTTTTGGATAAAGCTATCGGTAAGAATGGTAGTGGCTTTATGAGCGGAATGTTGTCAGCACAAATTGCCGAGGCTGCCTGTGCGGGACCATACCGCCGTGCGGCGCAGTCTGTGAGTGAAATGACCGGTCAGTCCATCAGTCATACGGCAGCATGGAATGTTGTGCAGGAGCTTGGTGAGCGTATTGACGCGCAGGAGAAGGCGGCTGCCGCGCTTGCAGCTGAAAACAAAGGGAGCGGAGAACTGGAGAGTAAGGTGCTGTTTGAGGAACAGGACGGGATATGGCTACCTTTGCAGGGAAAATCCCGCAAGGCGCACGGCAAGTCAAAAGAGATGAAAGTCGCCATCGCCTATGACGGTGCGGAGAATATCGGCCAAAAGCGCTACAGGCTAACTAACAAAGTCGCTTCCGCTAATTTTGAAAGCATAAATAAGTTTGTTCGCCGTAAAGAAGGAAAGATTGCCGAAGCCTACTGCGTTGACGAGATTGAAACCCGCATTCTGAATGGTGACGGCGCAAGCTGGATCAAACAGAGTGTAACCGATGAAACGGTAATTTTTCAGCTTGATACATTTCACCGAAACAAAGCTATCCATGAGAATGTCAGTGACCCTGCTATAAAAAAGGAGATATTCCGCCTACTTTACTCCAAAAAGATTGACGATTTGCTTGTATATATCGAGGCGCTTTCAAACAGCGTGGAGGACGAAAAAGAACGTGAAAAGCTGATAACTTTGCATACATATTTCACAAACAACAAAGACGGCCTGATCGGCTGGCATCAGCGCGGGCTTAAACTGCCTGAGCCGCCTGAGGGCAAGGAATATCGACATTTGGGCACAATGGAAAGCAACATTTTCACCATCATCGGAAATCGTATGAAGGGCGGCCGCACCTGCTGGAGCGTGAACGGCGGCAACAATCTTGCCCGGATTTTGTCCCTAAAACACACAGACAAGTTGCACAACATGCTGAACCAACTCACAAACTGTTTTTTACCGAGAAAATACGCCGAGGAAGTTACAGTGAAAATGTCCGCTTCACAGATCCAAAAGCAGGACGGCATGGGCTTTGAGCCGGTTCGTGCCGGTGCCGCTCCCGTGACGCCGGATTACAAATTCCTGCGTGATATCGGCAAAATCAAAAACATATTGTCCTGATATATTCCAAGATTCCGAGCCCGAGGCATTTCCGAGGCATCCAGTTAGCAACCGCCCGAAGGCGGCGCGAAGCGGGCTTTACAGGGCATGGGTAAAATGCTACAATCAATCAACCGTCGGCGTACTTAGCGTAGATATATTCCTGAGTTCATTCGCCGTCGGCATTAACCGACAAGCATTTTAGCTGTGGCATGTAAAGCCTTGCGGACGGTTTGCAACTACTTTAATTTTAACCCTGTTTTTATTGAATTTTTGTGTGATAATGATTTTGCCAACGTTTACTTGACAGATACATCCAACTATTCAGCATTGACTTTTCTGTATAATTATGTTAATGTTAATGTATAAGCATGACAGCGTAGCTAGCAGCATTTACGTCTTTATAAACGACACCAGATAGTTTTTTGAACGGAATGTCCGCTGTGCGACAAATAGCTTAGGATTACTTATTTCATCATCCTTAACAAGTATATCCCTCCGGGGCAAGTTCAATCGCTGTAACCGTTTCCCC
>CAZVLC010000307.1:0-2290 GCA_964627885.1 uncultured Peptococcaceae bacterium | reverse complement strand
GGACGGTGCGGCAGGTCAGGCGGTCATCCAGCCCGGCGTAGCCTATACGGGGGCAGTGCAATAGACATTATTAGAGCGGCGTAAAACTTAAACAAGGAGGACTTTATTATGCTACCAACTTTCATCGCAATCATCGCAATTGCTGCGGTCATTGTTTTATGGGTAATTGCCACCCAGCGCAAACTGGTGGTGCTGGATGAGAATATCAGCAATGCCATGAGTCAGATCGGGGTGCAGCTGTCAAGCCGTTTTGACGCCCTGACGGCTCTTTTGGATTTGACCAAGGGCTACGCCAAGCACGAAAGCGAAACGCTGCTTGAAACCATCAAATCAAGAAGAAGCGTGATTACGGCAAAATCCACACCAGATGATGTAACGCGCCAAGAAGGGATTATTTCTGAAGCACTGGGCAGGATTGCTATGGTAACGGAGCAATATCCCGAATTAAAGGCCAACCAAACCTATATCAAAACCATGGACGCGGTGCAAACCTTTGAAAACATGGTACGCACCAGCCGCCTTATTTACAACGACAGTGTGACCAAGCTGAACCGTGAAATCCGAATGTTTCCGGTTTCTATGATTGCCTGGATGTTGGGCTTTCGGCAAAGAGACTATTTGGAAGAGCAGGCGGCCAAGGCAGATATGCCAAGTATGAAATGAGGTGCCCTATGCGCAAAAGAGTGAGTGGCCTGATTCTGTCACTATTTGCTTTACAGCAATATGAAGAAGCCGAAGAGCAGCGCCAGCAGGAAAAGCGCAGCGGCGGAGGCGAAGGCTCCATCGGCGGCGGTTCAGGCGGAGGAACGAGATAATGATTAACATCACGAGGAGGAAATAATTATGGGCCTATTTTCAAAAAAACCCCCTTGCCCCATCTGCGGAGGCAAAATTTCGTGGTTTTTGCCATCGAAAATCGAGGGCGAATACATCTGTGACACCTGTTACAACAAGATTGATATGGAAAGCGACCAGGCAGACCATCTGACCATGCAGGGCTTTAAGGAATATTTAGCATTTCACGATCAAAACCAGCTGCTGAAAGATAAATTCGTGATTTCCGAGCGGATTGACTTCGGCCTTTGGGATACTAAAATCATCTTTGATCATCAGAACAAGCTGTTCTGCATGAGCAAAAACCCTGACAAAACTGTCTTTGAGGGCAAGCAGCTGAAATCCTTTACCATTAAAGAGGACAATGCCCCCCTATTCGAGGGCTCAGCCAAGGGCATACGCCGTTATGCCAGCACCGTGCCGGAGCGTGCCATGGCTCTTGCGCCGCAAATTTCCCAGTTTATGACGACTAAGCAGATGGCTCGTACCATGGATAAGATGGATGACGGCAAGCAAAATTACTCCACACCGATGCCGCTTTTTAGTGTTGCGGAACCTTTGGGGGCCTTTAATGTGGAGCTGCATTTGAATCATCCCTACTGGACGGTGATTAAATGCGACATGGACGGCCCCCGATTTGATAGTCACAACCCGGATGTCAACAACTACCTCCGCACATATCAGTGCAGTATGGAGGAACTTGAAAAGCTGGTGGCTGGATTGGGGACAGTGGCCTTTCCAGGCGCACCGGAGCAGTCCATCGGCCCCGGTACGGCACAGGCGGTACATATAGCCTCTGCACCCCCTGGCGACGCCATTGAGGAAATTAAAAAATACAAGGCGCTGATGGAAGGTGGCATCATTTCCCAGCAGGAATTTGAGGCAAAAAAACGGCAGCTGCTTGGAATTTGAAGAAAACCGCCATATCCCTGTACAAAGGAGGGGACAGAAGCCACTTGGCAGAGGGGACGGTCGGTCCGTATTCCCACCCGTGTGCCGTCTGGGATTGTCTCTAATGGTGTTTTTTACATAGTAATTGATTCTGATCGGGTTTAGAAAATTGTAGCAGGATATGGGGGGGTGAGAGTAGAATTATTAGCATAACAGAACATATGTTTCAAGTCCCGGTCTGGCAGATGTTAGGGGAGTGATTCGGTTTGTCGGTGAGATATATTCTGGGAAGAGCGGGTGTAGGGAAGACTCATCAAATATTTGAAGAAATTAAGAGAAACCTAGAGGACAACAGCGGGGAGAAGCTGATACTCCTGGTGCCTGAGCAGTATACCTTGCAGGCAGAAAGGGATCTCTTGAAAAGCCTGGATACCCCAGGGATTATGGGGGTAGAGGTCTTAAGCATCAGCAGGTTGGGAAAAAGAATCTTAAATGAAACCGGGGGGAAAAACAAGACTTTTATTAATAAACAGGGCAAAAACATGGTCCTCAAACGGATAATTAA
>CAZVLC010000306.1:0-2291 GCA_964627885.1 uncultured Peptococcaceae bacterium | reverse complement strand
CGAGGTGTCTTTGAGAATAATTTGTATATCTTAGATCATTATCCTGAATTTGTAATGATGGAACCTAATGATTTTATTAATAATATTTGGGGTGATTTACAAGAGTTAGTTAAGTCTAAAAACCAAAAGAAAAAAACACAAAAGAAAGATGCCCAAATATCGGCATCCGCACCGTGTCCGAAAATTCCGGACACGGTTAAAAACGATTCACCATGTCCGGATTTACCGGACACGGTACAGCCGGACCCGGTCAGACCGTGTCCGGTAAAACCAGACACTAACAATAACATACTTAACAATAACATACTTAACAACAACATACTTAACAACAGCGATATCCTGGAAGATTCTTCAAATAGCAATATGGAATCAGAATCAGATGATGTTGTTGTTGATTTGGAAATAAAAAAAATAGGTGAAAAGTTTAAAATGTGTGGAATGCCTAATTTGCCAAATAAGGTGATAAAGATTCTACAAAAATACTCGGATGATGAAATATCCAAAATAGCTGAGACATTACAAAGCAAGAAAAACCAGGGGAAGATAAAGAACCCAATAGGATTATTAACTTCCTACCCTGAGACGATCGATGCTATTTTAGACAATAGTTTTTATCCTGATATAAAAAATGTTTCAAAAAACACTAAGTTGAGTAATCGGGATTATGAAATATATATACCACCCCAAAGCATTAGGTAAACATCCCTTCGTTAAAGAGGTTTTATTGGTTTTATTATAAGCGACCCAATTTAGGGTCGCTTATTTATAACTTAATTTAGTTTTTAAAATCCTCCGACTAACGGAGGGAGAAGGGAGAGAAAAGTATGTATCTAAAAATTGCTTGGGTGGATTCTGGTGAATCGGAGGTATTTAATTTCCGTGACAGAGAAGCAGCCGAAGAATTCCTTCGGGAAAACGATGGGGAAATCAACCCGGAAAAAACGGTATACAGTCATGACCCGATTGCAGAAGGTCTAACCGTTTACCATTTGCTCCAAAAACTCCAAGAGTTAGGATTGTCCTACGATGAGTGTCCTATATATTTGGGATATAATGGCACAACCCCTATCAACAAAGTGGAAGTGGATGGCCGTACCATCCGTTTATATTAGGGGGGTGTCATATGCGAACTCAAACTGAAATACGCAGGGAAGTTGCTGACCGCTACGGTTATGACAGCCCAAAAGGTCGGCACTGGCGCAAAAAAGTCAGGGGAATGTCGGACGCACAAGTTACTGCAATTTGGCTCCAATTAAAACGAGAGAAGAAAAACTGGCGTTCAGAGTATACCTTGATTTATTAAACTTCTCCTACACTGGCAGAACCGGAAACAACACCCGGCTCTGCCGGGTGGGGGAGGGAAAATATGAAAATACTTAACATTTCTCAAGTACTAGAAGGCATACAGATACTTCCAGAGATAGACGAACCAGTAGGGGATTCAATGCAGATTGAGAGATATCTGAATTTATTGGAACTTTTATCGGAGGATTATATTTCTTCAGAGCACTTATTGGTGCCGGAAAAAGACTGGAGTGAATTAGGTCAATTCATGTGTGACCTACAGGGGAGTGAAAAAGCAACTAATCCCCATGCTGAAATGATTCGAAAAAAATCGAAAACGCTGTTATATCTTGCAAATTGGAGCAGGGAATCATTCAAATAAAAACACTTCCGTCTATGTCGGAAGACTTTATTTAGAGGTTACTCTGGCTAATTCTTGCACCGTCGAATTAAATTCCTCACTGATAATTAACGATATGGCACTGCTTGATACCACCCTCCATAAGGATTTGCTTGGGAGCTTTATCAGCGATTTAATCCTCCAGGTACTGGCTTATGTAGCCCAGCAGGAGCGAGAGAACATTAAGCAGCGACAAGCAGAGGGGATAGCAATTGCAAAAGCCAAAGGAAAGCACTTGGGCAGGCCCAAGGCAGAGATGCCCAAGGATTTTGCAGCGGTTTATTTGGAATGGAAAGACGGCCATATAACGGCCAAGAAAGCTATGGCAGAGTTGGGGCTCAAAACAACGACATTTTACAAGTTTGTTAAGCATTATGAAGGCAGGGAGTAAAATCTCTGCTTTCAATTTATTATGAGAGCTGGAAACATTAAAATACCTATTGATATATTGGGCATAAGCTTGGAAATGACTTCAGGATGATTAAACACATTTATAAATATCATGCAAAGTGAAGGAGATACGGTTTCATCAACAACTAGTGGGTTTACATCAGATGGAAGCTATCATGAGATTCCCGAACGATGTGGAAGCGGTGATACGCAAGAT
>CAZVLC010000305.1:0-2295 GCA_964627885.1 uncultured Peptococcaceae bacterium | reverse complement strand
ATCTTGCGGACAGCGGCAAAAGGGTTCTTCTTGTCAGCACAGACCCGGCCTCCAACTTGCAGGATGTATTTGACACCCCGCTTTCAGGGAGAGCAATCCCTATTGCAGAAGTACACAATCTGGATGTGGCAAACCTTGACCCCATACAGGCGGCGGCAGAATACAGGGAAAGTGTAATTGCTCCCTATCGTGGTAAGCTGCCGAAATCAGTCCTCACCAATATGGAAGAGCAACTTTCCGGTTCCTGTACGGTAGAAATCGCCGCTTTCAATGAATTTTCCAACTTCATTACCAATAAAGACTTAGCACAAAAATACGACCATATTCTGTTTGACACCGCACCTACAGGGCATACCCTTAGAATGTTGCAGCTTCCCTCCGCATGGAGTAATTTCATCAGCGAAAGCACACATGGTGCTTCTTGCTTAGGGCAACTATCCGGGCTTGAAAACAAAAAGGAAATGTATAAAATGGCGGTGGAAACACTGGCAGACGGCATACAAACAACCTTAATCCTTGTAACCCGCCCTGAAGCTGCTCCACTCAAGGAAATAGAGAGGGCTTCTCACGAATTGGCGGAGCTTGGTGTACGCAATCAGTCTATGGTAATCAATGGCGTATTGGCAGATTATGATGATACCATCTCACAGAGCCTTTACGATAAACAGCAAAAAGCCCTTGTGAATATACCAAAATCGTTAGAGGAAATCCAAGCCTACATGATTCCCTTACGGGCTTATAATATTACCGGCATAGAGAATGTCAGGTCACTGCTTACAAAGGATAGCTATGTCATCAGTGATGAGGCCATCAAAGCAAAGAGCATTCCTCAGCTAAAGGATGTCATTGATGACTTATATCATAGCGGTAAAAAAGTCATTTTCACAATGGGCAAGGGAGGTGTTGGCAAAACCACACTTGCCGCCGCTATCGCTTTAGGGCTTTCCGAAAAAGGCGAAAAGGTGCATCTAACCACCACCGACCCGGCAGCACACTTAAAATTTGTTCTCGATGAAAACAGCGGAATTACCATGAGCCATATTGACGAGCATGCGGAGCTGGCACGATATCAGGAGGAAGTATTATCAAAGGCAAGGGAAACCATGTCCGAAGAAGATATTGCCTATATTGAGGAAGATTTACGTTCACCCTGCACACAGGAAATAGCCGTATTCCGAGCCTTTGCGGAAGTAGTGGAGCGTGCCGAGAACGAGATTGTTGTCATTGATACCGCCCCCACAGGGCATACACTTTTGCTTTTGGATTCTACTTTGAGCTATCACAAAGAGGTTCAGAGGACACAGGGCAATATCCCGGATTCCGTGAAAAAGCTGCTGCCCCGCTTGCGAAGTGCTGAAACAGAGGTCATTATTGTAACCTTACCGGAGGCCACTCCGGTTTATGAGGCACTTCGGCTGGAAGAGGATTTGAAGCGAGCCAATATTGCTACAAAGTGGTGGCTTGTGAATTCTTCTCTTTATCATACAAAAACAACAAACGCTCTGTTAGCTGCAAAAGCCAGTAATGAAATTCCGTGGATCAACAGGATAGCAGAACACACAAACGGCAATTTTGCTTTAATCGCTTGGAGTGCAGATGATATTAAGGGCGATAAGCTGCGAGAGCTATAGGAGGACTTTTATGAATAAGGAAGTAAACAAACCCAAAGTAGCATTTATTTGTGTTCACAACTCTTGCCGCAGTCAAATTGCAGAAGCCCTTGGCAAGCACCTCGCCGCCGATGTGTTTGAAAGCTATTCTGCTGGAACAGAAACAAAGCCGCAAATTAATCAGGACGCTGTTCGGTTAATGAAGCGGCTCTATGGTATTGACATGGAAAAAACACAGCGTTCCAAGCTGCTTTCGGAAATCCCTCCGGTTGATATTGTTATCACAATGGGCTGTAATGTTCAGTGTCCTTTTTTACCCTGCAAGCACCGGGAGGATTGGGGGCTTGATGATCCGACCGGAAAAAGTAATGATGAGTTCATTGCCGTTATACGCGACATTGACCAGCGCATAAAAACGCTTAAAACAAGAATCGAAATAGGTTCCCTTTAAGGAATAACGGAAAAATAATTTACTGCGTACAGGATAGCTACATAGATAAGCTACCCTGTACGTTTATCTTTTACTCATTCAAAATAACCCATCGCTCCCCATCGAAATCCTCAAACTTTTCGGTCGTGACGTTCTGCTCGAAGTAAACCGCAAGGATGCGCTTGATGTCCTCCTTGTCTGCTCGCTTTACGGAGAAGCCCTGCTCTTTCAGGGACTTCTCAATGCGGGATAGAT
>CAZVLC010000304.1:0-2295 GCA_964627885.1 uncultured Peptococcaceae bacterium | reverse complement strand
AATCAAACCTTCGGCCTGTAAATCAACCGCAACCTTTACGGCAGCATGAGCCGTTCTTTTCCCATTTCTCGTCTGCAGCATATATAATTTACCCCGTTCAATGGTAAACTCAATATCCTGCATATCTCGGTAATGTTCTTCCAATGTTTTACAGATTTTCACAAATTGCGCATATACTTCCGGTGAATCTTTCTCTAAATGGGAAATCGGGTTCGGAGTACGAATTCCGGCCACCACATCTTCCCCTTGGGCGTTCATTAAGTATTCACCATAAATCTTCTTTTCACCGGTGGAAGGATTACGCGTAAAAGCCACGCCGGTTCCGGAATCATCACCAACATTACCGAAAACCATAGATTGAACATTAACCGCTGTGCCTAACTCATCGGAAATCTTATTAATCTTCCGGTATACTTCCGCCCTAGGGTTGTACCAGGAACTAAAGACGGCACGCACAGCCATAGTTAATTGTTCTTTAGGCTCAGTCGGGAATTCACGACCTGTTTCTTTCTTCACAATCTCTTTGTATCCAACAATCACTTTTTTCAAACCATCCGGCGTTAAGTCTTTATCAACCGTTACCCCAAATTCATCCTTTACTTTCTGCAATACAGCTTCAAAATTCTTATGCTCAACTTCCATTACCACGTTGCCAAACATCTGAATGAATCTTCTGTAGCAATCCAAGACAAAACGTCTGTTATTTGTTTGCTTAACCATTCCTTCAACAGTCTGTTCATTTAAACCGAGGTTAAGAATGGTATCCATCATGCCCGGCATGGAAATCGGTGCACCCGAACGAACAGAAACCAGCAGAGGATTATTGGCATCGCCAAATTTTCTCCCTGTTTCCTTTTCCACCTCTTGCAATTTTGCCCACATATCTTCTTCCATTCCGGCTGGGAATTGTTTCCCCAATTTGTAGTATTCTTTGCAAGCTTCGGTTGTAATCGTCAATCCGGGAGGCACAGGCAACCCAATACTCCGCATTTCTGCGAGATTGGCTCCTTTTCCACCCAATAAAGCCTTCATGTCAGCTCTTCCCTCATTAAACAAGTAAACATACTTTACCTTTTCCACTTACTATTCACCTCGATAATAAATTTGTAGGATTTCACTTGCAGTCTCCTCAATTGCCTTATTGGATACATCAATCACCGGGCACCCGATTTGTTCCATGATTTTTTGCGCATATTCGTTCTCTTTTTTCACTCTCCCTAATGTGGCATAATCCGCATTTGAGATTAAGCCCAATGTCTTTAGCCTTTCCTGCCGGATAGCAGCCAATACCTCCGGTTTTACCGTTAGACCCACCACCCTGTTCCGCGGTAATTGAAAAAGTTCTTCGGGTGGCGCTATTTCGGGTATCAACGGAACATTAGCCGCTTTAATAAATTTATTAGCTAAATACATACAAAGAGGAGTTTTGGAGGTTCGTGACACACCTATGAGCACGATATCCGCTGTAACAAGTGCTCGTGGATCTTTCCCACCATCAGCTTGAGCAGCAAATTCAAAAGCATCCAGACGGCGATGAAAATCGTCATCATAATCACTTAAAGTAGTAATCTTCATTCCCTCCCTATAAGTTTAATGACATTATACCCCAGTTCCACAAAAGCCTTGGTAATAGTAGATTTGGTAATTCGCCCAATTACCTCCAGACCTTCGTGTCCATTATGAAAAGTTGGTTTAACGACTGGGAGGGAATCAATTTCATGGTCGACTAACTTTTTTGCGGCATTCCAAAGAGTATCATCAGCATCAACTGTAACAACATTAGGCATTCTGGTCATTATCACATTAATTGGTATTTTATGAATGTCCCCCTGTCCAAGCACAATTTTTAAAAGGTCTTTGCGAGAGACGACTCCTTCTAAAATACCTCCCTCACTGACAATATACAAAGTACCCACATCATTAATAAACAGGCTGACAATTGCATCATAAACCGTTACATTTACATCCACTACTACGGGGATAGCCTTCCAATCCTTAATCTTTAACTCTTTTACTGTCTCTGCGGTTTGAGAAGGAATCTGTTTTCCTGCTAAATAGTACCCTACTCTTGGACGTGCCTCTAATAAACCGGCCTTGGTCAAAAAAGCAAAATCGGGGCGCAAGGTAGCTCTTACTACCCCCAGGATATCAGCAATCGCTTCACCAATAATTGGTCCTTGCTCTTGTACTATTTTCAAAATCTGCTCCTGGCGCTCCGTTAAACGAATCATGATCACCTCCCAATATAAAAAGTGTTACCAAGAATACCTTCATATTATGTTATACTATATCACA
>CAZVLC010000303.1:0-2296 GCA_964627885.1 uncultured Peptococcaceae bacterium | reverse complement strand
GAACAGATGCGAATACACTGGGACACACCGGAATATACTGGAATACATCGGAATACACCGGAATACACGGAAGATACCGGGAGGACGCAAAGGGGGAGTGTAAATGGATTTGTATGATGTGGTAATCATCGGGGGAGGGCCAGCCGGGCTTACTGCCGCAATTTATGCCTGCCGGGCAGGCTGGAATACACTTTTACTTGAAAGAGGGGTATTTGGCGGGCAGGCCGCGATTACAGACCTGATTGAAAATTATCCGGGTTTTGTGGAGGGGATTTCCGGACCGGAGTTGATGAATAATTTTTATCAGCAGGCTGTGCATTTTGGCTGTAAGGTGCTGATGGCTGAAGTAAAAGGGATAACAAAAGCGGACCCTCAGGAAGGGACAAAGGCCGTTTTTACAATAGAGACAACGGATGACCGGGTGCAAGGGAAGGTAGTCCTAATTGCCACAGGAGCGCAGGCTCGTGCTTTGGGGATCAAAGGCGAAAAGGAATTCCAGGGCAGAGGAGTATCTTATTGCGCTACTTGCGACGGATTTTTCTTTAGAAACAAAAAGGTTGCCGTAATTGGGGGCGGAGATGCGGCGGTAAAGGAAGCCCTTTTTTTAGCCAAATTAGCGAAGGAAGTAGTGATTATTCATCGCCGTGATACTTTTCGTGCGGATAGGTATTTGAGTGAGCAGGTGATGGCTACGCCTAATATTAGGATATACTGGGATACGGTGGTCGATGAGATCGTTGGCGAAAAAATCATCGATAAAATTGTGCTGCATAATGTGAAAACGTTGGAATCAAACACAGAAATCATAGACGGGGTGTTTATCTATGTAGGCAGAAAGCCCAATACCGACTTTTTAACGGATATTTATCCGAAGGATGCCCAAGGTTATCTGTTAGCTGATGAAAATTTGCAAACAGTCATTCCGGGTATTTTTGTGATTGGGGACTGCCGTCAGAAACAAGTGAGGCAGGTGGCGACTGCGGTAGGAGATGGCGCAAGTGTCTTGGCCGCAGTAGATGAATATATGCGTTTGCGGGGGGAGGAATGAATTAATGAAGTTATCCAGGAAAAAAAAGGAACAAATTAAAAGAGCATTTCTCGTAGTAATGGTCCTTTTATTGTGTGCGGGACTTTTGTTATCCACCTTGGTTTGGTACTTCTAGGGGTTACATTTTCCAGAACAAGTGGAGCACTAAACCTGTTATAATGGGATACAGAAAAAGTACTCAGAAAGAGGGATCCCATGACTGGGCAAACACAATCTCAATTTACAATCCCAATAAGCAGAACAAAAAACAGGTCGGTAATCAGTCCGGTTAAAAGAGTCGGATTAGTGGTAATTGTCGGCCTTTTACTGGGAACGCTTATTCCCGATATTTCGTTTTATCTCCGAAAAACAGCCTATCAGGTCTTTCGGCTAGGGGCACGAGTAATGCTTGAACATCAAACTAAGGATTATGCTGAATTAAGCAATAGTAATTTTGTTGTTAAATATATGGAAGAAGATCGGGAGCTTGCGCCGGTAGTTCTTTCCCTAGCAGAAGACTATCTGCAGAAAACGGAAGCAATTATGGGGGTTAAGCATAAAGCACGGCAGATTCCGTTGGTGTTATATCAGGATGAAGAATCTTTAAATAATAGCTTCGGATGGACTGGAGATCGCAGTACGGTAGGGGTCTACTGGGCTGGGGCAATCAGGCTTGTTTCCCCGCGGGGTTGGACAGGAAACCAGGGGCAAAATATGGCGGAGTTAGCGAAAAGCTTTACCAAGAACGGGCCTTTGGCGCACGAATTGACTCATTTGCTGGTGGATGAAATTACCGGGGGCAATTATCCCCGTTGGCTCACCGAGGGGTTAGCCCAGTATATAGAGCAGCAAATCACCGGTTTTCTTTTAGTTGAACCGGTGCCAGAGAATGTGGGTAAGCTTTATCCTTTTTCCTCCTTAGAGGAAGAGTTTGATGAACAGGCTGATCAGTACCTTGCTTATTGGCAATCCTTGCAGGCTGTACGGCAGCTGCTTGATGTCTATGGGCAGGAGAGAATGATGACGGTACTGGTTTTCGTGGGTAACGGGCAAGACTTCGCGACAGCTGTTGCTGTAAAATCCGCTATCTCATCTAAGGTCAGGATATCTGCATGGCTGAGGAGCTTTATTCCTTCTTCAGGCATGCAATACCTGCATCTGAGGTTGCATCTGTCGGTAACCGGGATGCGGAGATACTCTATTCTTCTGCTATATCGGTCGTACACTTACTATTTCCCCTTTGTCAAAAATGAATTTTCCGACAGGCAT
>CAZVLC010000302.1:0-2308 GCA_964627885.1 uncultured Peptococcaceae bacterium | reverse complement strand
GTGCAACACATAATTTTTTTTATTTTTAACCTTGACTTTTAATAGTTAGTCTCTCTATTACAATTCTTTCCTCGCTTAGTTTAAAACGTCTTCCGGAATTGGCTGATTGCTGCGTAAAAACAAAGTGAACCAACCTGCTTTGGGAATTACTTTAATTACCTTTCCCTTCACCTGCGCCATGCTTACCGGATCCGAATCCGCGAAAGAATTATTGTCCCCTTTGGTAAACAAACATGGTGTCCCCTCCTGAGTAACCTCGATCACCCGGTGAGTTATATTTAACTCTCGCTCAGGCTCGTAAAACTGAATAATATCACCTACTCGAGCCTCCTCACCGGCAATCTTTTGTACCAACACAATGTCCCCCGGTTTAATCAGCGGTTCCATACTGCCGGTCACAATTACCGAAGGATAAAGCGGGAACAGCCCTACCGCAAACCAAATCAAGGCCACTGAGATAATACTTGTGACCAACCAACCGAAGAGTTGTTCACTCTCCGTAGATGTCCTTTTAATGAGACGAGCCTGTAGAAAATAAAGATGCCGCACAAAAAGTAAAGTGAAGGTCGGAATAAAACAACCCAGAAAAGTTTTCATCGGCCACGTTAAATCAGGTAACACCGGTGAAAACCATTCAAACAAAATGATAATGCCATGAAAAGCCACCGCCGGTCCAAAACCACCCAGATACGCCAGATATGTTGTAAGCAAACTAAGCATCAAAGCTGGTCCAAACGTACTACCTAGATATTTAATCACTGCATAAGTGGTCGTAAGATTCTGAAATTCCCTCAAGGATAATTCCGTAAATACGCAAAAAAGGCTTACTAAAGCAATAATCCAAAGATGTCTCTTCCCTTTATAGCTATTAATTAAGTAAGCGCGTGCTGCTTCTATTCCTAAGACAAAACTGCCAATATACAAAAGATTTACCGTTGAAGTAACCAATCCAAATGCATAAGGACTTTTACCTAACCCGGTAATCATCCCCCCGACCATCATGAAAAGGATATTCACTACCGCCGAACCGATCGCCAGATTAATGATAAACCGTCGTAAACTCAAACGGCCAGCAGCCCTGACCCGCGGGAACAGATACACTGTCAAAGCTATACTCAGCCAAAGCAATGGTCGGACAAGATAAATGAAATAAAGACTGTTTGTCCAAGAAAGCAAATTAATATTTGTCAGAAAAATCATTAGCGTTAACATGCCAAGCAAAATCAAACGCCTCACGATAATTCTCTCTTTTCCGCTGTTATTCATTCGTATCCGCCGCGTTTTGCTGGTCTTCCTGCTTATTATTATTATTGGCGGATTCATTATTTCCGGTGGAGTCATTGCCTGCCGCCGAATCATTAGTTTCGGCCGAATCATCGTCGGCCCCCTCGGTCGCACTGGATACAGTGGCATCAGTAGACTCCTCTGTTGTGTCTCCCTGCTCCGGTAATGTACTCCCGTTTTCCGTTTCACCTACGGTGCCACCTTCCGGGGCCGTTTCCTGTTCTCTCGGTCCGGCCGGCTGTTCTGCCGGTTGTGGCACATTAATCGCTTCCGCTATCTCCGTCTGACCCTTAATCCCTTCACCGGGATTGTCTGTCTCATTATCCGCAATTTTATCGGGTTTTGCAGCACGCTCCTGATCTTTCTCCCCGGCATCTGCTGCTTGAGTATTGCTTTTATCAGGAGGTGTAGCCTTAATTAACACCTCTCCCTGAATATGTAAATCCTGCTTCCAAGCGGAGTAAACTCCCGGAACCAAAGATAAAGCACAGAAGGTACTAAATAATATAAGCGCTATATATTTTTTCATAACCGACAAACCTCCATCCATACAACTAATTTAGGGCTTTAATATAAAATTTAATGTAGGCAGGATGGACAAGTAACCGTATTTACCCAAAGTTGCCCATCCTGTCTAAAAACCACTTCCTAGTCTACCTGATTAAATTGTTGCCAATCCATGGTAACGGTAAACGTCACCGTTTTATCCTGGGTGGTATTGGGGGCATCAGAGTCCATTATCTGCATTATTTCAAAAAAGAACGATTCCCCTGGCTGAAGTTCCTTATCTCTTAGTTTATTATTAAACGCATCATCTATATTATCTATCGATGAATAGTTTGTTGAACCGATAATCGAAAAATTATCCCGACGAAAGGTTACTATAGAATTGAGATAGGGCGCTAAGGCTACTTTATCTCCGCTTATTAAAATGGTTGCCTCAGCAAATTTCACCGGAATGGTACTGTCGTTTTTCACCTTTGCATAAATAACCGCAAGCGCGGATATGGTCAAATCGTCTGCA
>CAZVLC010000301.1:0-2312 GCA_964627885.1 uncultured Peptococcaceae bacterium | reverse complement strand
CGTTTTTTACAGGGAGTTAAGCTGGAGAGCCTTTCCCTGGCAAAACTACGCCAGTATAATGAGGAAGGTGAAAACCTGTTAAAATTTTTAGAAACAAAACAACAGGAGATTTGGCGTAATAAGGACAGCGGGATTATTAACATAGAGGAGGCGATAGATCTTTTAGCTAAAAACTATAAGCAACAGGATAAGATTGTCGGAAAGTTAATTTCGCTGCAAAAAGAAATGAAATGGAGAAAACTGGAGGATAATTAAGATGGTGCGTGGTAGAAGTTGTCGATGGAAAAAAACAGCTACGCTCATATTATTGGTCTTGATGAATCTGCAATGTTTATCTGTTCAAACTTTTGCCGAGGATATTCAATATAAATCGACTTTTTCCCAGCAAAAAGACCAAAGAGAGGCGGCAAGATTTAGTGAAGCAAAGACAGAATTAAGCACTTTATTAGACCGGCATTTTAACTGGTGGAAAGAAAAAACGGTCAATTCCGGTGAAAATACGAAAAGACTGGTCGGAATCGGGGAGGGACTTTTTAAAACCATAGGGGATGTTACCATTGATACATTCGGCTGGGTTAATAAATATAATCCGCTTACCCAAGCCGAAAAATACAAAGACTTTGGGGTTGATCTCCTGAAAAACTCCAAGGAACGTCTTGCTTTACCGGTGGCGAAGGGCATTAATAGTGGATTCAACGTCTTATATCAAGGGGTAACAAACCCTGTAGATACGGCGGTAAAAGGGGTTAACACAGTCGGCGGTACTTTAGTCGGACTTGGGTTGCTAATGGATAAAGGGGTCCACACTTTTCTCAAGGAACAGGATCCCTACAAATCAGGGGAAATGATTGGTGCAGCCGTAGGCTTTGTCGCCGTAAGTACAGTGGGGCCGAAGAAGAGTTCTCCTGTCGGGGCGGTCAAAACCCTGCAAGCGGCCAAAGCGGCCGGAGTGGCTGATGATGCAGCTAAGATTATTATTCCGGATTCGCTCAAGATTCCGGGAGGCATGACCTTACAAGGCAGAATAAATCTTGGCGGAACCGGAGAGATGTTTTCATACATTGACAGTCTTAAGCAGCAATGGCTCTTTAAACCGGGACAACTTAAAAACTCCCAAGTTGCTACTTATCGTGCCTATGTGCAGGAGTCTGCCTATAAAGTGCAAAGCATTATTGACCGGAAGACGGCGGTTCCGGTTGGTGTCGGTACGCTTGATGGTAAGTTTGGGGCATTTCAGATGATGGTTCCGGATATTGATAATATGATTAATTTGAAACAGTGGCAGTTTTACCCGAAAACCCAGTTGCCTGAAGGGGTGCTTTCGCAGTTACAGAGAGAGCATGTGACGGATACCCTGCTTTTTAACTTTGACGGACACGGCGGCAACTTTTTGGTGACAAAAACCGGGAATGTGATCGGGATCGATAAAGAACAGTCCTTTAAGCATATTCTTGATTCCGAAAGCTGGAAAATTAATGTAAATTACCATCCTAATGCGGTCTATTTTGAAGCTGAGCCAATTTATAACACAATGTACAAGCGCTTTGTCAAAGGAACCGTTGATTTGGATTTAAAGGTATCTGAAAAATACATTAAACGTGTTGACTCCGTTTCCAACTCTAAATACGCGGAAATCTTCAGAGATTATGCGGAGGCTCGCAACGGGGCGGGTAAAGCTGCGGATGAGCTATTAGAGAAGATTGTGGAACGCAAAGATACTTTGCGTGAAAGTTTTACAGAGTTTTTTGACCGGATTCTGGCCGAGAAAGCAGGAACTGTTTAGAAAAATGAAACACGCTTTGTCACGAACGATCTTGGTGACAAAGCGTGTTTTTAGTTGTGAAATTTCGATGGTTAAAGTAAACTTAAGAGGAGTAGGAAAACCAAGATACTGATCACAAAAAAAGTGGTTCAGGGAGAACCCTGAACCACTAGAGTGGAGGAGATAAGAGGAGTTGTTCATTAATAATTATGTCCAGGTCGTCGGAAGAATATACAAAGTAGAGCTTTAAATAAAAAAACTTTTTTAAATACAAAGAGGGTTATTGGGGAGGTATATTGTGGCTTCATTACAAATAGCGAAGGATTATCGGCAATTGAGAGCGGCTATTAGAAGAGAGCTTTTTGCCAATTTAAATGATAAACAGCGTGAAGCGGTAGAAACCGGAGAGGGCCCGGTACTTTGCTTGGCAGGAGCGGGGTCGGGGAAGACTACGGCGATGGTGTACCGAATTCTGCACCTCTACCTTTTTGGTGCACAGTTTGTGGAGGAAGTGACGCCTCCGACGGATTTGCAGGAGGAGGACCTGGCC
>CAZVLC010000300.1:0-2317 GCA_964627885.1 uncultured Peptococcaceae bacterium | reverse complement strand
CTAATGACCCGCCATAACGAATGATTAACCCCACGCCTATACCGAGAATTACTCCTCCAAATATAGAGGCTAAAAAGACGTCTTTCGTTAAAACCGGTACCGCATGTAAAATAGAAACCCAAATTGACAACGACACAATTGAGAACAAAGTAGAAAGAGCAAAAGTCCGACCGATTTGTTTATAACCGATATATAGAAAAGGAATATTAAGTAAAATAATAAACACCCCTAACGGCAATTTACTAAGATGACTAGAAATAATTGAAATACCTGTTATTCCCCCATCAATAATGTTATTAGGTACTAAAAAAATATCCAGCCCAACAGCCGCTAATAGTGACCCAAATGTAAAAAATAAAACTTGTTTGAAGTAATGAAAGAATTTTTTCCTCTTAGTCATCAAAACCGCTCCTTTCAATTATGGGGTTTTAGAATTTCGTTTTTCCTTGATTCTATAATAACACTATATTTTCTCTTTTTTCGCCTTAAAAGCAAAATTTTATAGTTTTTTATCTATCTAAAGATTAAAATTTTACTGCATATTTTTTATATAATTTTACCCTTTCTGCTAATATAAAAAGCCCCTCGCCTGATTAAAAGTCAAAGGGCTTCCTATTATCCACTTTATTTAACATCCTTTGGATCTGCTATTTCTACAAAGGTTATTTCCTGCAAAATGTTCGAGATAATTTCCGCTGTGTCAGGCGTTTGCTGAATAATCACAACTCCTTCTTTTGGATTTATTGTCGTAACAAGTCCAACATTATCATAACCTTCAATAATCCTAATCAAAGAGGCGATTTTTTCTTTAGGAATCTTTAAGCACACCTTATTATCCTGATTATTATTCATTATTTTCCTTTAACTCCTATTTTATTTCTATTTTTCGCGAAAAAATCCTGCTGCTCATTGTTATTTTTTCATTTTTGCTCTTCTTAATAAATCCCATGGTCTAACGGATTTCGCCACTTTAATATGGACAATTTGCTGAGCGTGAGGAGCAATCTCTATTGGCTGCCCCTCTTCATCCGTCATTATTTCCAGCTTCTGTGTAAACAGTTCTGTTTGTGGCCCGATAATTTCTAATTCATCCCCCACGCGAAAATTATTACGCTGCTCTACAGTAGCAAGACAAGTAACCGGATCATAATCCTGCACCATTCCCACAAAATCATATGACCGTAAATAATCTGAGCTTACATAGTTTAGCGCCTCTGCTTGTGGTTTTCCCAAGAGAAAGCCCGTAGTATAAGCACGATGACTAACCTTTAATATTTCCTCATACCACCGTTCAGCAAAAACATAAGACTCAGGATTACGATAATATGCGTCTATTGCCTGACGATAAGCCCGTACCACTGTGGCTACATAATGAACGCTTTTCATTCTTCCCTCAATTTTTAGACTATTTACTCCTGCCTTGATTAACTCCGGGAGATGTCTTATTAAACAAAGATCATGCGAATTAAAGATATAAGAACCACGTTCGTCTTCCACTAGGGGATAAAACTCCCCCGGACGTTTTTGCTCAACCAAAGCATAATTCCAACGGCAAGGCTGGGCACACTCCCCTTGATTAGCATCACGCCCGGTCAAATAGTTGCTCAAAAGACATCGCCCGGAATAAGAAATACACATGGCGCCATGCACAAAAACCTCCAGTTCGATCTGTACATTGTCGTGTATTTCTTTTATCTCAGCCAAAGAAAGTTCTATCGCTAAAACGATACTTTCCACACCATTGTCTCCCAAAACGCGGGCGCTTGCCCAGTTGGTTGTATTGGCCTGTGTACTTAAATGTAAGCTTAAATTCACTTTTATTTCCTGGGCAATTTTCCATACTCCCGCATCAGAAAAGATTACGCCATCTACTCCACAGCTCTCCAGCTTTTTTAAATACCCCCCCAATTCAGCTATGTCCCGGTTGTGCGGAAAAATATTAACCGTAACATAAACCTTGGCTTGATGTTGATGCGCAAACCTTACCCCTTCTTTTATTTCCGCCATAGTAAAATTACCGGCAAAAGCACGCAACCCATATTCTTTGCCGCCTAAATACACCGCATCTGCCCCATAAATTATCGCGGCCTGCAATTTTTCCAAATCGCCGGCTGGAGCCAAAAGTTCAACCTTTTTCAAGCGATTATCCACCTCACACAATTTCACTTACCCTGTCCTCAGCATTTTTTTACACACACCGCTACGCCATCCCCTAATGGAAGCGTTGCCATCGAAAGGCCCGGATGCTCCTTCAGCATTTCCAGCAGCTTTCTCAGTCGCACGACCATCGTTTTTTTTCTTCTTTCCGGCCAATACA
>CAZVLC010000299.1:0-2323 GCA_964627885.1 uncultured Peptococcaceae bacterium | reverse complement strand
AATTAAAGGAGCTAAAGAGGCTGCGTAATGCCGTGGTTATTCTCGTTAACTCGCGGGATAGAGGGGAACGGCTGCAACAAGGTTTGCGCGACTTGGATGTAGAGGCTGTTTATGTGGAGGAGGGCTTTAACCCACAGGGAGGAAGCATCTATATTACGAACGGTCATTTAACAAGCGGCTTTGAGTTTACGGCTTGGCGGCTGGTTGTTTTTACGGAGCATGAGCTTTATAATCAACCCAAAAAGCGGATGCCTCGTCGCATGTTCCAAGAAGGGAAAAAGGTTACGGTATTGGAGGATTTGCACCCCGGTGATTATGTTGTCCATGTTAATCACGGGATTGGCCGTTATACGGGGATTGAAAAATTGGTTGTGGGAGAATCGGAAAAAGATTACCTGGTGATCAAATATCAGGGTGAAGATAAATTATATGTGCCGACGGATCAGGTGGGCTTTTTACAAAAATACAGCTATCAGGAGGGGCAGTCCCCGAAATTGTCCCGCCTGGGGGGAAATGAATGGAATAGGGTCAAAAGTAAGGTGAAAAGCAGCGTAAAGGACCTGGCGCAACAATTACTGGTTCTTTATGCGGTCCGTGAGGCCCAGCCCGGGCATGCTTTTGCGCTGGACACTCCTTGGCAGAATGAATTTGAAGATGCTTTTCCTTATGAGGAAACGGAGGATCAGCTGAAATCCATCCGGGAAGTGAAGCGGGATATGGAAAAACCCCGGGCGATGGACCGGTTGTTGTGTGGCGATGTGGGCTACGGAAAGACAGAAGTAGCGATTCGGGCTGCGTTTAAGGCGGCGCTTGATGGCCGACAGACCGCCGTTTTAGTGCCGACGACGGTGTTGGCGCAGCAGCATTTTAATACATTCCGGGAAAGATTTGAGGGGTTTCCGGTGACGGTTGATGTGTTAAGCCGTTTTCGCTCGGCCAAGGACCAAAAGGAAATTCTTAAAAATTTGGAGCTCGGGAAGATTGACGTTATTATCGGGACACACCGGATTTTATCGAAAGGCATTGCCTTTCGGAATTTAGGTTTGCTCATCATTGATGAGGAACAACGTTTTGGGGTTGTGCATAAAGAAAGGTTGAAAAATTTAAAGAAAACGGTTGATGTCCTGACGCTTACGGCTACCCCAATTCCCCGCACGCTACAGATGTCTTTGGCTGGGGTACGGGATATGAGTATGATTGAGACTCCCCCGGAGGACCGGTATCCGGTGCAAACCTTTGTGGTGGAATATAGCCCGCAACTGGTGAGAGAAGCGATCAGGCGTGAGCTGGGACGCGGGGGACAGGTTTACTATGTTCATAATCGGGTTGAGGATATTGAAAGGACCTTAAGAGAGGTGCAAGAGTTGATTCCGGAGGCACGCGTCGGGGTCGCTCATGGCCAAATGCCGGAATTAAAGCTGGAGAATGTGATGCTTGATTTGATGGAGGGTAATCTGGATGTGCTGGTCTGCACGACGATTATTGAGTCCGGATTGGATATTGCGAATGTGAATACCTTGATTATCGATGAGGCAGATAAACTGGGCTTATCCCAGCTTTATCAGCTCAGGGGTCGGGTAGGCCGTTCCAATCGGGTTGCTTATGCTTATTTGACCTATAAAAAGGATAAAGTCCTTTCGGAAATAGCGGAAAAACGCTTAAATGCCATTCGGGAATTTACGGAGTTAGGCTCCGGTCTAAAAATTGCCATGCGTGATTTGGAGATAAGAGGGGCCGGAAACATTTTGGGGGCTGAACAAAGCGGACAAATTGCTGCGGTAGGGTTTGACTTATATTGCCGGATGCTGGAGGAAGCCGTAAGGGAGGCCAAAGGGGAAGAGGTCCGGGAAGAAAAAATAGTGACAATTGATATCCAGGTGCGGGCGTACATTTCCCAGGAATATATCAGTGATAACAGTACGAAGATTGACTTCTATCAGCGCATTAATGCCGTGAAAAAACAAGAAGAGCTGGATTTGTTAGCGGAGGAACTTAAGGATCGTTTTGGTGACTTGCCGGAGCCTTTAGTAAATTTGTTAAAGATTGCGGCAATTAAATTGGTTGCCACTGCCAGTAAGGTCTCTTCCATTACGCAAGAAAAAGAGCAGATTAAGATTACGATGGAAGAAGACCATGGGTTAACCGGAAATAAATTAATGGAATTAGCCAGGCGGTACCGGAGGCAAGTAAGTTTTAATGCTTCCAAAGGGTTGGAAGTATTAGTGAATATTCAAGGGATTGCGCAAAAACAGATGCTGGTTTTTCTGGAAGAAATTCTAACAGAAATATCGACCCTTGTTAATGAGGATAAAATTCTGATATA
>CAZVLC010000298.1:0-2325 GCA_964627885.1 uncultured Peptococcaceae bacterium | reverse complement strand
CCCTCAATGGATATCTCATCCCGGCTGATACTCCGAATATATAAGTCCTGCCCCAGTATCTCCATTCCCCCAGAATTTATCGCGATACGGATTTTCCCCGCACTATACTCAATAACCCCCCGATGATTTTCGATCAACAGCTGAACATGACCAATTAATGTTACTCTAGGCAAATCATAGACTATCTCTCTGGGTAAATCCAGAAAACCGGTTAGTTTATCCATTAAGCATCCCCCCGCATTCCCTCTCAATATCTTTATGCTCTCTTGATAAAAACAGAACCGCCGACCGCAATCTACCCAAAAAAAGAAAGAAACCGCTCCATAAATAAATATGAAGCAGTTTCCCTGTAAACATTTCCAAAACGTTTAATACCTAAATACCATACCTATGTCCAAACGCGCCACGTCTTTGTAATGCTTTTGGTTTCTGTAATATTTCAGTCCAAATAACCGCCTGTCGTAAATTCATCCCCGCAAAACTGAGTGGGACGGTTATCGGTACTTCAATTGCTTTTTCCTCAGACTCATAACCATCGAGAAGTGAACCTTGCTCAACTGGCTGACCATACAAATCAGCCGGTTCCGGTTCCTCCCAATACTCGATTTCGCGTTGCGGTTCCGGTTCATATGAAGGTTCCCAAGAATACTCTTGCCCAGGCAAAGACGCGTTCTGAGAGGGCTCCCTGTTCATACCCCGGTCTCGATCTTTTTTAACGCGTGAAATGATAAAAAAGACAAAAATAAGAAAACCGATTAAATCTTCCAAAGGGGCTCCCCCCTTTCTCATTATCATTAATTAGCTTAAAAGGAGCGTTTCACTATTTGCCGGTTTCCGCAGGATTTTGCCCACTTCCCTTGGCAATTGCTTCCCGCATGCTGGTATCAGCGAAGACATTTTGTAATTGATAATAATCCATCACCCCAAGCTTACCTTCTCGCAAGGCTTGCGCCATAGCCTGCGGTACTTCTGCTTCGGCTTCGACCACTTTTGCTCTCATTTCCTGCGTCGCCGCCTTCATTTCTTGTTCACGGGCAACCGCCAAAGCCCGGCGTTCCTCTGCCTTCGCTTGGGCAATACGCTTATCTGCCTCCGCTTGGTCAGTTTGCAATTGTGCACCAATGTTCCTACCAACATCAACGTCCGCAATATCAATAGACAAAATCTCAAAAGCAGTACCGGCATCAAGCCCTTTATTTAACACGGTACGAGAGATTAAATCAGGATTTTCTAACACGGCTTTGTGCGTTTCCGAACTACCAACCGTCGTCACAATTCCTTCGCCGACACGGGCAATAACCGTTTCCTCACCGGCACCCCCGACCAGGCGGTCAATATTTGCTCTTACCGTTACTCTTGCTTTCGCACGAACTTCAATCCCGTTTTTGGCCATAGCAGAGACAACCGGCGTTTCAATAACCCGTGGATTAACACTCATTTGCACGGCTTCCAGAACATTTCGTCCAGCCAGGTCAATGGCAGCCGCCCGCTCAAAGGGCAAAGGTATGTTTGCCCTTGCCGCGGCAATCAAAGCATTGACAACTCGGTCAACATTTCCGCCGGCCAGATAATGCGCTTCCAATTGATTAGTACCCACCTCAATTCCCGCCTTGTCCGCCTTAATCAAACTATTGACGATCAAGGATGGTGGCACCCGTCTAAACCGCATCCCCACCAAAGTAAAAATACCGATCTTTACGCCTGCCGCCAAAGCGGAAATCCACAAACCAACAGGCACAAAACTAAACAACACCGCCAGAAAAACAAAAATGATTGAAATCATGATGACTAAAGAAATTATCGCCGGATCCACAAATAATACCTCCCTTTTTTTAAAACATTTTTTATCTTAATTCCTTACTTAAGCTTGATTTGTTTCCCGCACCACCAAACTTACTCCCTCGGCACGGATCACCTCAATTCGCTGCCCTTTTTGAATAAAGCCCCCGTCTGTTACCACATCAAGCCGCTTCCCGTCCTCAAGCACAACCGTACCGGCCGGTCGCAGTGTGGTTAAGGCTTCCCCTTTCCTGCCGATGTAAACGCTCAAATCCTCTTTCTGGGGGACATAACCCGCTTCTTTATTATATTTTGTACCTAAAATAAATTTATCCCAGATCTTTCTCCGTGTCAGTACTTTAAAGCTGAGTAAAACCAGGATAATCGTGCCTACCAAGGCCAGCACTAAAGAGACAATTCCCGCTTCCCAGCTTGGGGCGGCAATTATAATACTGGCAACGATACTCACTATCCCACCTAAACCGGGTAAACCGAACCCAGGCATAAATGCTTCTACCGCCAAAAGAATAATTCCTAATAAAAAGA
>CAZVLC010000297.1:0-2330 GCA_964627885.1 uncultured Peptococcaceae bacterium | reverse complement strand
ATCGGCCGGGAAAGATACGACGACCGGGCATTGGGAGATTGCCGGAGTACTGACGCGTGATCCACTCCCGACGTTTCCCCATGGGTTTCCGGATGAACTAATCGAGGCATTTATCAAGGCAACCGGTAAAAAGGTCTTGGGGAATAAGGTTGCCTCCGGTACGGAAATTATTGCGGAACTCGGTCAGGAGCATCTGAGGACAGGCTTCCCGATTGTCTATACATCAGCGGACAGCGTCTTTCAGATTGCGGCACATGAGGAAGTAATTCCCCTTACGGAGTTGTATGCAATTTGTCAAACTGCCAGAAAAATACTCACTGGAAAATGGGCGGTGGGTCGGGTTATTGCCCGGCCTTTTATCGGTACGCCGGGGAATTTTACTCGAACGGCCAACAGACATGATTTTTCTTTGAAACCGCCGCAACCTACAGTATTAGATGCTTTACTGGCGAAAGGGGAAGAGGTTATTGGGGTTGGAAAAATTGCCGATATTTTTGCGGGGAAAGGGATTTCGCGCAGCCTTCCGACGAAGAATAATCTTGAAGGTATTGTCAAATCACAGCAAGCCTGGCGAGAATTGTCCAGTGGCTTAGTCATGACAAATTTAGTGGAATTTGATTCGCTCTATGGGCATCGCAATAATCCGCTTGGATATGCGCGGGCCTTAGAGGAAGCTGATGAACATTTAGGCGAATTGTTGGCCTTAGTGGAACAAGAGGGAGATAATGGATTGTTGATTATCACAGCAGACCATGGTAATGACCCTACTACCGTCAGTACTGATCACAGCAGGGAGTATGTTCCTTTGCTTGTTTACGGACAAGCAATTCGAGCCGATTTTAATTTGGGCGTTCGGAAAACTTTTGCCGATATTGCCGCAACTATAAGTGATTTATATCATTTGTCTTATCAGTGCCCCGGCGAAAGCTTTCTTCAACAGGTTTGGCAAAGAACGCATTGACGAAATGTCATATGCGAGGAGAGAGGATGTGTTTTTCAGTTGTGAGAGCAGTAGATCTAATTGTGAAAAAAAGAAACGGGGAATTACTCGAAAAAGAGGAAATCGAATTTCTCATTAATGATTATGTCAACGGGGAGATTCCTGATTATCAAATGGCCGCTTTTTGTATGGCTGTTTATTTTCAAGGGATGAACAGCACGGAAGTAGCACAATTAACCATGGCGATGGCTCATTCCGGGGAAATGATTGATTTGACGTCAATTCAGGGCATTAAAGTTGATAAGCACAGTACCGGTGGAGTTGCGGATACCACTACTTTGGTCTTGGGACCGCTGGTGGCGGCAGCCGGTGTGCCAATGGCCAAAATGTCCGGGCGAGGCTTGGGGCATACAGGGGGAACCATCGATAAATTGGAAAGTATCCCAGGCTTTACTACTACGGTCGCTAAAGAAGCATTTATTAAGCAGGTGAACCAACTAAAAATAGCGGTTGTAGGACAAAGTGGTAATTTAGTTCCTGCGGATAAGAAACTTTATGCTTTACGGGATGTTACCGGGACAGTTCCCTCCATTCCGCTCATCGCCAGCAGTATTATGAGTAAAAAGATTGCTGCCGGGGCAGATAAGTTGGTTTTAGACGTGAAAACCGGTAGCGGCGCTTTTATGAAGAAACCGGAAGAAGCCTTTCAATTAGCCGAACTAATGGTAGAGATTGGCGAACAGGTAGGAAGAGAAACGGTTGCCGTGGTGACCAATATGAATCAACCTTTAGGAGACGCGATTGGCAATGCGCTGGAAGTTGAAGAAGCAATATTAATTTTGCAGGGAAAAAGGAAAGGCGCATTACGTGAGTTATGCCTTTACTTGGGGGCAGAGATGTTAGTTTTGGCTCAAAAAGCAGCGGATATCGAGGAAGGAAGAGTATTATTGGCAAAATTGCTGGAATCGGGTGCAGCACTGGAAAAAATGGCCGAAATGATCGCTGCGCAAGGCGGAGCTCGGGATGTGGTGCTAAACCCATCACTTTTACCCCAGGCCAGAGGACAGGAGCAGGTTACAGTGCTGCCTGAGCAGGAGGGCTATGTTGCCGGGATTGATGCGGAAATGCTTGGGGTAGCGGCTATGATGTTGGGAGCAGGACGTGACAAAAAAGATGCGGAAATTGATTTGGCTGTTGGGTTGAAAATGCACGTCCGCAAGGGTGAACGGGTCTTGGCCGGGCAACCGCTTTTAACTATTTATTATAACGAGCAGGGGAAAATAAACCAAGCGAAAAGACTGATTCAAGGGGCGTTTCTCTTTTCCAAGCTCCCAGTGGCAACAGAACCGCTTATTTATGGGGTTATTACGAAAAATGGCCGGCAAAATAA
>CAZVLC010000296.1:0-2345 GCA_964627885.1 uncultured Peptococcaceae bacterium | reverse complement strand
AATTTTTAGTATAATTTTATTTATTCTGAACACGGGGTAATCTTTTCCCCGATTATCCCAAAAGCAAACACAAGATCATCGCCAAAAAGACCGCCGGAACATAATTCATGATTTTCAGGTTAGTAATCTTCAGCATATTTAAGGCAATGCCCACAATTAGTAATGAACCGACGCAAGTAACCTCATTTATCACAGAAGAAGTCAAATATGGTTCAATAGCTTGGGCCAATAAAGTAAGACCCCCTTCATAGATTAATACTAACCCACCAGATAATAACACCCCTACCCCCAAACTCGAAGCTAGTACCAGTGCCGCAATGCCATCGATTAGAGATTTGGCAAATAACGTTTCGTGGGTTCCGGTCAAACCGCTCTGAAAGGAGCCGACAATCGCCATAGCCCCTACACAAAAGAGTAAACTCGCCGAAATAAAGCCATGTACCAGTGCCGCGTCCGTATGCAATAATTCGCCTAAACGATTTGTCTTTCCATGCAAATCCAACCATTCTCCCACCAGTGCGCCAAGGGCAATTGAAATAATCGTAATAAGGATTTTATCGCCAACTAGGGCGCCATCAATCCCAATATATAAAACACAAAGGCCCAAGCCTCCCATAATGGTCTCGCTCAGCTTTTCCGACAACCCTTTCTTCAATAAAAGACCAAGAGCTCCCCCCAACACCACTGCCAAACAATTCACCACTGCTCCCCACAACAACATCGCGTTTAAATCCCCTTCCCAAATTCGCTATAAGCTCTTTTCTCATATTCTCCCGCTTAATAACATTCTTAAATAAAATGGCTCCTGCCTAATTCTAAGGCAAAAGCCATTCAGCTTACACAAATTTTAGTTTAGCACACACGGGACTAATGCACAATTATTTGCTTATAGATGATCGGGTGCTAATTTAGTGCCCTAACCAGCTCCGCTCCGCGTTCCAGAGCTTGAAAATTCAATTCCCGCAGCTTCGGGTTTTGTGCAAATTTATAACCCAATCGCCTTTCCACCGCTTTTTGGGCCTGTTCCATACCGACAATTTTTGTGGCTTCAATTGCCGCCCCCATAATAATAATGTTAAATACCCTGGGGTGAAGTTCTTTTTTGGCAATATCTAAAGCCGGTATGGCCATAACCCTTTTCGCGTCTTGCGGTAACTCTTTTTCCACCCCCTTGATCGAGGCATCATAGATATATAAAGTATCCTGATTCGCATATTGTCTCGTACGACGTACGGCCCGGTTAGATAAAGCGATTACCAGGTTAGCCTTTTTGAATTTCGGGGAACCAATCTTTTGATCAGATATTTGACAATAGGCAACCGAAACCCCGCCGCGCTGTTCCACACCAAAATTAGGAATATACAGCGCTTCTCGCCCACTGTCATTAGCCGCTTCCACCATAATCCCCGCGACTGATTGTACTCCCTGCCCGCCTTCTCCGGCCAAAGCAATCTTTACTGTATTTTCCACCTTGTTTTCCCCCTCATGCATATCGCATCACATTATCTTTTCATACATCATTACGATAATGCTTGTCACATTATCCTTTGATCCTTTTATTCTTTAACCGCAGCCATACTGTCGTTATCCTTCAGAATATGCTGTGTCGTCGTTATTCTTCCCCGGTACTTTCACTTCCCCGACCCTAAAGAACTTGGGCATCGTTTCCTCAAGAAACTTCCACGTATCCTTGGCATTAGTACTCCAGTTGGTTGGACAGTTGGAAAGCGCCTCCACAAAGGAAAAACCGCGTTTCTCCATTTGATTCTGTAAAGCCTTTTTCAGGAAGCTTTTCAGCTGGCGCAAATTTGCCACCGTCCCTCTCGCCGCATAAGCCCCTTCCCCCGTAATTGCCGCCACCATTTCCGGCCCTTGCGTGGGATAACCAGTTTCCTCCACATTGCGGCCATAAGGGGTCGTTTCCGTTTTCATCTCCGGTAAAGTTGTCGGTGCCATTTGTCCACCGGTCATGGCATAGTTACAGTTATTCGCTAGTATTACGGTAATTTTCTCATTCCGGGAGGCCGCATTAACTAAATGTTGGGCCCCAATGGCATAGCCGCCGCCGTCTCCCATGTAGGCAATACAAATCCGGTCCGGCCGCGCCCGCTTGATCCCGGTCATTACCGGGGTAGTACGTCCATGATGCGTTTGAACCGTATCCGCATTGAAAAAATCCCAAGCCAAAAGGGAACAGCCAATATCACATCCAAATACAACGCGCTCTTGGATCCCTAATTCATCAATGGCTTCGCCTAAAGCCTTTAAAACCAGGCCATGCCCACATCCGGGGCAAAATTTATGTGGTTTAGTCTCCGCCCGCCAAACCTTCGGCATATTTGGCA
>CAZVLC010000295.1:0-2351 GCA_964627885.1 uncultured Peptococcaceae bacterium | reverse complement strand
CGGTCCTTCGTCAACAAAAGCTTCTTTAACATACAATTTGTCTGCATTCATTTCATTATTATGCTCGGCATTGGCTACAGCAGATTTTAACACTTTAAAAACTGGTGTTGTAGCCTTGTGAGCCGTAAACTTAAGGATGGCAAAGGCTTCTCCGACATCCTTCCCCCGGATCAAATCTATTACCTGACGTGCTTTCCGGGGAGAAATACGTATATGCTTGGCTATTGCTTTCGCTTCCATCAATAATATACCTCCTTCTATCCCGGAAATTATTTCAACGCGGTAGACCTTTCCGTATGATTACCATGCCCTTTGAACACTCTTGTAGGCGCAAATTCTCCCAGCTTGTGTCCTACCATATCCTCGGTAATATATACGGGTACATGTTTTTTCCCATCATATACCGCGATCGTATGTCCCACCATCTGCGGAAAAATTGTCGAACGACGGGACCAAGTTTTAATAACGCGTTTCTCATTGCCCTTATTCATTTGCTCAATTTTCTTTAACAGACTCTCTTCAATATAAGGTCCTTTTTTAACTGACCTGCCCATTCATTTGCCTCCTTTCTCTACAGTTTATTCACCTATTTCTTACGAGGCTTCACAATGAATTTATCGGAAAGATTCTTCTTCTTTCTTGTTTTACCCCCGATTGCCGGTTTTCCCCAAGGAGTAACAGGTGTTTTGCGCCCGATTGGTGAACGTCCTTCCCCTCCACCGTGCGGATGATCTACAGGGTTCATTACTACCCCACGGTTAGCCGGCCTGATTCCCATCCAACGTGTACGGCCAGCTTTACCATAAGAAATATTTTCATGATCAGGATTGCCGATCTGGCCAATCGTTGCTTTACATTTAATATGAACTTTACGTACTTCGCCGGAAGGAATGCGAATAGTCGCATAATCTCCTTCCTTCGCCATCAATTGGGCTGAGCCGCCGGCCGAGCGGACGAGCTGTCCTCCTTTTAATGGTTTGAGTTCAATATTATGAATAATGGTACCTAGCGGGATGTTTTCTAAAGGCAACGCATTGCCGACTTTAATGTCTGAATCAGCGCCGGAAACCACTGTGTCTCCCACTTTTAAATTTTGTGGTGCAAGAATATATCTTTTATCCCCATCTGCATAATGAAGTAATGCTATATTGGCCGAACGATTAGGATCATATTCGATTGTAGCAACCTTTGCCGGAATTCCATCCTTATCGCGTTTAAAATCGATTCTTCTGTAAAGACGTTTGTGTCCGCCGCCTCTATGTCTAACTGTCATGTGACCTTCATTATTACGGCCTGCATGCTTCTTCAAAGGTTCCACCAAAGATCTTTCCGGCTCAGTAACAGTAATTTCTTCAAAGGTCGAAACTGTCATTTGCCTTCTCCCTGGTGTCATGGCTTTGAAGCCTTTAACTGGCATCCTTTTTCCCTCCCTTACGTTCTTTCTCTATTCTACTCTTCAAAAATTGGAATTCTTTGACCTTCCTTAAGCGTAACAATCGCTTTTTTCCAGTCCGCCGTATAACCGGTAAAACGACCCTGCCTTTTCATTTTTCCGTGAACATTCATCGTCCTAACCTCGGTTACATCAACCTTAAAAGCAGCTTCGACGGCATGTTTAATTTCAATCTTGTTGGCATTGGGGTCAACCTGAAATGAATATTTGTTTTGCGCCATCAGGTCTGTCGTTTTTTCTGAGACAATGGGTTTTATTAAAACCTCATGAGGATTTCGCATTATGAAAGCACCTCCTCAATCCTGGCTACGGCATCCTTCGTGATTAACAACTTATCATAATTGACAAGATCGTATACATTAATTCCTTCAGCGCTCAGAGGCTTAACACCAGGTATATTTCTCGCTGATTTCTCAACATTTGCATCAAGTTCCGCAGTAACCACTAAGGCTTTTTTAGCAACTTTTAAATTAGCTAATACCTCAACCATCTGCTTTGTCTGAGGTTCAGTAAAGGCAAACTGATCTAAAACGATAATCTCTCCGTCTCTAACCTTAGCGGACAAAACTGATCTAACGGCCAACCGCGCCTTTTTACGGGGAATATGATATGAATAATCACGCGGTTTTGGTCCAAAAATAACACCACCCTTACGCCACAATGGGGATCTGGATGTGCCGGCACGAGCTCTCCCCGTACCTTTTTGTTTCCAAGGCTTTCTACCTCCACCTTGGACCTCGCCTCTGCTCTTTACAGAGTGCGTACCTCTGCGCAGGCTAGCCAATTGCATAACTACCGCTTCATGAACAACCGCTTCATTCGGTTCAATCCCAAATACAGCATCATCCAGCGCAACTTCACCAACCTGGTCGCCTTTTGTATTATACAATGCAACTTT
>CAZVLC010000294.1:0-2355 GCA_964627885.1 uncultured Peptococcaceae bacterium | reverse complement strand
AACCTTTATTATTATAATATTACTGATAATAATCATGATGGTTTTTGAACAGGTCGTTGAGGAGTGAAGAGAGATGTTAACAGTTGAAAAAATCGGTGGAACCTCCATGTCCAAGTTTTATGATGTGCTGAAAAATATCATTCATTATCCGCAGGATGATGAATTTCGATATGGCAGGGTCTTTGTTGTCTCAGCATATGGCGGGGTTACGAATAAACTACTGGAGGATAAAAAAACAAAAGCACCCGGGATTTATACGCAATTCATCTTGCAGCAGGATTATGTAAAAGAGATTGACCACATGCTGGAAGAACTGAAAGCTCTGAATGAGCTGTACGTCGAAATAGGCCTAAACTTGGAGGAAGCTAATGATTTTCTGACCAAGCGAATTGATTTAACTAAGGTTTATCTTAAGAGTATGGATAAAGTGATTTCTTCTGGGTATGTGGATAAAAAGAATATTTTTCTCGCGGCGCGGGAGATGTTAGCTTCGCTGGGAGAAGCTCATTCCGCTTTCAACACCGTGAATATTTTGCAGAATAACGGGATTAAGGCTATCTTGGTTGATTTAACCGGGTTCCATGATCCTTCCAATTCAACCATTGATGAAAGAATCTGCAAGTGCTTCGCGAATATTGATTATGATCAGAACATTGTCGTAGCTACCGGTTATACCAGAGGGATCGAAGGAATTATGCGGGAATTTGACCGAGGATATTCGGAAATTACTTTCTCGAAAATTGCCGTTTTGTTAAAAGCAGATGAGGCCGTGATTCATAAGGAGTTTCATCTTTCTTCCGCTGACCCGAAAATTGTGGGTCTGCAAAATAGTATTATCGTGGGCAATACCAATTATGACGTGGCTGATCAGTTAGCTGATGTAGGAATGGAAGCAATCCATCCGAAGGCGTCAAAACCTCTCGAAAGGGCCGGAATCAATATGAGGATCAAAAATACCTTTGACCCCCAGCATCCGGGAACCCTGATTACGAAGGGTTACGTGGGGAAGCAATCGAAAATTGAAATCATCACCGGTTCGGACAAAGTGATGGTAGTGGAAATCCATGATGCTTCCATGGTTGGCCAGGCCGGTTTTGATTTAGGGATCATGGAAATATTTAAAAAATATGATGTCAGTTATATTATGAAAGCAACTAATGCAAATAGTATTTCTTTAGTAGTATGGCAGGAGGGCTTGCCGAAAGAATTGATCAGTGAATTAGAGAGTAATTTTGAACAGGTGGTCGTGAAAGAAGTAGCCGTTGTCAGTTTAATCGGGACAAATATTGCCCAACCTGGAGTGCTGGCTAAAGCCGCAACAGTACTTGCGGAAAATGGGATTAATGTTCACTGCATCTCGCAATCTTTACGGCAGGTGAACATCCAGTTTGTGATTGAACGAGAATTATATGCCAAGGCCGTAATTAGTTTAAACGAAGCATTGTGTTGCCATAATTCTTGAGGATTACTTGACACTAATCATCAATTTGTGCTTGTTGACTTTTGGTACCGAATATGGTAACCTATCATATTGTAGGCTCTATGTGCCTGCGTAACCGCTCAACTCAGGCTTTGAAAGCAGTTAAAAGCAGTTTGAAGTAAATTGCTGCCTTGAGATGGCGAGTCTAGGTCAGGGAGGTGGAGAAAAATTATGTACGCTGTGATTGAAACCGGTGGAAAACAGTACAAAGTACAAAAGGGCGATGTCCTCAAAATTGAGAAGTTGCAAGCGAATGAAGGAGACGTCGTGGAAGTGACGAAGGTCTTAGCGGTCATCGACGAAAAGAAGACTTCTTTCGGTAAACCGCTCGTAGAAGGCGCAAAGGTTGTATTAAAGGTGCTTGAACATGGTAAAGGGGATAAAATCATTATTTATAAGTATAAATCCAAGAAAAATTACCGTAGAACACAAGGACACCGTCAACCTTATACAAAAGTTGTTATAGACAATATTATCAATGGTTAAGGCTGAAATATATTATGAAGAAGGTCGCCGCAAAGGATTTGTTGTCCAAGGGCACGCCGGGGCGGCAGAACCGGGACAAGATATAGTCTGCGCAGCGATTTCTGCCTTAACTCAGACGGTGCTGCTAGGGCTGAATACTTATCTGACGGTCAAACCTGTTTGGGAATTGGAAGATAACGGATATTTAGAGTGCTGGTTGCCGGAGAGCTTATCTGGTGCTGATGCGGAAAAGGCCGCATTGCTCCTTGGTACTCTGGAACTGGGACTGCAATGTATGGAAGAAAGTTACGGACAGTATCTTAAAGTGAGCAAGAGGAGGTGGACTGCATGCTGTTCAAAATGAATTTACAATTATTTGCCCATAAAAAAGGGGTTGGGAGCTCTCGTAA
>CAZVLC010000293.1:0-2358 GCA_964627885.1 uncultured Peptococcaceae bacterium | reverse complement strand
TAGTTTTGTACGATTTAATTATTATTGAACTAAGAAAATTAAATTATTTGCGGTCGAACGATATTCGTGGTATCGTTCGACCTTTCTCGTTTTCACATTTACTTTTTCATCTTTTCATTTTATATATCCAGATGTATTGCTTTATTTAAGTTAATTTGTAATGTATATCCTGTTCTCTTGTTTATCATATTTGGTGGATGTTAATAGGGCGATAGTAGTCATTACATTGTCCAGATTCTCGGATAAATATATTTTACCGGTACACGTTCGTTTCTGAAGGTTCACATCGTTTTCAAAATTGAACGAGAGGTTGTAATATCTGCCAATCTGTTGCAACACGTCAGTCATGGGTGTCTTGTCGAAAGTGCAATAACCATCTTTCCAACTAATAAACGGTTCTGTATCTACAGCCCGCTTGCTGAAAAGGTTACTTTCGGAATAAACGGCTTGCTCGTTCGGTATTAAAAACAGTTCTTCCTTTTCGGATAATTGCAAACTCACACTCCCTTCCACAAGGACTACCGACGGGGGTGAACCGGAATAATTTGAAATATTGAATTTTGTTCCATGTACCTTTACATTAAAATTGTTTGTCTGCACGTGAAATGGATTTTCTGTGTCATGGATCACCTCTACATACACCTCTCCAGATCGCAGATATATTTCTCGCTTATTGCCGCTGAAGTGAGTTGGAAATTCGAGTATTGACCCCGAGTTCAACCACACCCTGCTCCCATCACAAAGGGTAAGGATAGAACGCTTGCCATAGGGAACAATGAGCGAATTAAGCTTATCGCGGGCGATACTGATTTTACTTGTTTCATTATCGCCCTGGATAATTTCTGCCGTTCCTTCGCTATCGAGGGTGACCTCTACATCGTTCCGGAATGAAATCGTTTTCTCGCTGGTAATTAGTTGAATATCTTCATTATTCAGCAACTTTCCTACAATAAGTTCTTTATCGGGAGCGATGATATGTCCCGAAGGATAGAATAGGGGGATTCCGATTATAACCAGGGCTACAGCAACACTCGCGACAGATGAGTACCAGACGAGTTTGCGCTGCTTGATCTTCTTCTTTTCCAAGATGCTTTTTTGAATGTTCTCGAGTAATGCCGTACGCTCCTGGTTAGTCAGCCTGTTTTTATTTAATCCTTCCCTCTGCAGGTACATGATTGCCTTACGTATCTCTTTGTCGTGCTGAGGATGCCTCTCCCTAAAATTACGCCAGTAAGCATCCAGGTTATCGTCCGGCATTAATTGCCAGCGAATGAATCGCCTGTCTTTCAGGAAATCGGTATAACGCGAATGGTCGGAGTTCATGTACACTTCAATTAAATATTTGTTAAAATTTGCTTCGAAAATAACTTGGAATGGATGTTTTCGAGGTGTTTTAACTACTTATTTTCCCTGTTCACCATGAATAATTCCTAAACAAAAGGATCAAAAAGATGATCGTGTATTAATAGGACGATTGAAGAAATAGTTTATCCCCTTGTTTCCCTAAAATCTTTGAAATTTAACGTTTAAAGATTAAGAAGTGGAGGCCGGGGGAAAATAGGACAAAGGAAGAACGACAGTGAAAATAGGAAAGAGTGGAGATAGAATGAGCAGCGAAACCAAGGGAGACAGTTGTGACGGTGAGCACGGTAGCGGAGAGACGAGCGGAATATCTGATGAGATCACGATAGGAAAGCCAAAATCAGGGTGAGGGGGCCAAATTTTTCTCGAAGGCTCAGGATGGCTTTGGACACCAGTTTGCGGCAGCCATGGACACTGATTTGCAGTAATTCGGCAATTTGATCATAATCGTACTCCTGCACGTAACGAAGATAGATAATTTCACGCTGCCGGGGTGTTAGGGAATCAAGCATCTGTTCAATTTCGGCTTTTATCTGCACTTGTTCTTCTTTTTCGATCATAAGCTCTTCCACGTTCACTTGGATAGTGAATGGCCTTTCGAGGACGTCATCGATATTTTCCAGCCCGGTATACTTCTCTTGATTTTTATGAATGTCTAATAGTCTATTCTTCAGGGATCTGAAAAGATAAAACTTGATATTGAAAATGCCAGCCAACCTATTGCTTTCGAACGTGATCTTTATAAATACATCGTGGATCGCATCTTTTACAGTATCTTTATTAAACCCGAGATATAGGCCATATGTAAACAGGTCGTTCACGTGTTGGTTGTATATTGCTACTATATCTTTGCTCATTTTTAGTTAATTCAGTAAAATCTGATTAAAAACCAAGATGCAAATTAAATGCAAAAGATTGGAATAAAAAAAAAAAAAAAAGGATCTTTAACTTTCACTGTTTTAAGAGGATCGGGAGATACCTTCTAATATATTAGAG
>CAZVLC010000292.1:0-2362 GCA_964627885.1 uncultured Peptococcaceae bacterium | reverse complement strand
AATAAAGGCTAGGGAAGCTTGTTACACCGCTTCTTCGGGGAAAAGTAAACATGCCAATTTTCTGGCATCATCATTAATTACTTTGTACGTAATTTCTGTGCCTTTCCTTTTCCCATTGATAATTCCGGCCGCTTTTAACTTATATAGATGCTGAGAAATAGTAGATTGTGGCTGTAGCAGATGTTCTTGAATATTGGAAACATTGGAGCCACCTGTTTCAATTAGATTTTTGATAATACATAGTCGGATAGGATGTGCCAACGCTTTCAGAATTTTTGCCTTCTTTTCCAGCTGTTGTTTTTGCCTTCCACTTAATTTCATTGAAAAATATCCCCCACATTCTAAAATAACCTTATATAGGTAATAATAAAACAAAAAAAAGAAAATGGCAAATATTTGTTATAAATTATGTAGAATATTATAATGAACAGAGAAATCTGAACCAAGATATCGCGAGGAGGGATCTTACTTGCTTGAACTTAAAAATATTTCTTACTACCCGGAAGGACAAAAGGATGCGGAAGCGATCTTAAATGATATTGATCTTTTGCTGGAGGATAATCGTTTTTATGTGATTACCGGTCCCAACGGCGGAGGAAAATCCACCTTGGCAAAAATTATTATGGGAATCTATCGGCCAAGTTCGGGAAAGATTTTGCTGGATGGGGAGGATATTACCAAGCTTAGTATTACCGAACGTGCGCGCAAAGGAATAGGTTACGCCTTTCAGCAACCACCAAGGTTTAAGGGGATTACTGTGGAACAGCTGCTTGGCTTATCCCGAGGCAGTCAATGTGCAGGTCCCGGTTGCAATTATTTATTTGATGTGGGGTTATGCCCGAAGGATTATGAAGAGCGAGAGGTCAATGCCAGTCTTTCCGGCGGTGAGTTAAAGAGGATTGAAATTGCCTCATTATTAAGCAGGGAGGATTGCCGGATTGCCGTTTTTGATGAACCCGAAGCCGGGATTGATCTCTGGAGCTTTAATCGGTTAACCGAAATATTTGAAAAGGTGCAACAGAAAAAGAATATGACCACGGTCATTATTTCTCATCAAGAGAGAATCATTAATCTTGCCGATGAGATTATCCTTGTTGCCGACGGAAGAATTCAAGGAAAAGAGGACAAAGCTGCCTTTATGGATAATATTATTGTGCGGTGCGACTGTCGAAAAGAATGTCAGGAAAGGGTCTGATGTACTCATGGATGTAATAGATAAAGAAATGTTGCAGAAGATTGCTGATTTACATGAAATTCCGCAGGGCGCTTATAATATTCGCAAAAACGGAGAGGGCATTGAAAGACGTTCCACAGCGAATATCGAGATTAAACCGAAGGTGGACAAACCGGGAATCGATATTGTCGTAAAGCCCGGTACTAAAGGAGAAAGTGTCCATATTCCGGTGATTATTACGGCAGAAGGGCTGGAGGATTTGGTCTATAATACCTTTTATATTGGTGAAAATGCGGATGTCTTAATCGTAGCCGGTTGTGGGATTCATAATCCGGGTAATAAAAAAGCCCAGCATAATGGTGTGCACAAATTTATACTGGGGAAAGGCTCGCATGTGCGATATATTGAAAAGCACTATGGGGAAGGCGAGGGAACCGGGGAAAGGGTGCTTAATCCGCAAACGTTTTTGGAGCTTGCCGAAGGAGCTAGTGCTGAATTGGAAATGGTCCAAATCCGTGGGGTGGATTCCACCAAAAGAGACACGAAAGCGACGCTGGAGAAGGAGGCTCATTTGCTGATCACGGAAAAGGTATTAACGCATGGTCAGCAAATGGCTGAATCGGAAATGGAAATTGTTTTAAAAGGGGAAGATTCCACTGCTCAGATTATTTCTCGTTCGGTGGTTCAGGAGCATTCCAAACAGACCTTTTATCCGCGTATGGCCGGATACGCCAAGTGTCGGGGGCATGTACAGTGTGACGCGATTATTATGGATCAGGCTACGGTAAGGGCGATTCCGGAAATTACGGCGTATCATGCCGACGCACAATTAATTCATGAAGCAGCGATCGGCAGAATTGCCGGGGAGCAATTAATTAAACTGATGACGTTAGGGCTTTCGGAAAAGGAAGCTGAGGAAACAATTTTACAAGGCTTTATGAAGTAACAAATGGTTTATTACTTCCGGCGAAATAGATCCCGATCAAGGTAATTATCCCGCCCACGATAGTATAAAATGAGGGAATTTCATGTAATAAGGTTAAAGCAATGATCACGGTAACAATCGGCGTAACATAGAGATAAATCCCTGCGGTGGATACCGATATAGTACCAATTCCTTTATTCCAGAATAAATTGGCCAGAACTGACGCAAAAATGCCCAGGTACAAAAGATTGAGCCAACCGGAG
>CAZVLC010000291.1:0-2386 GCA_964627885.1 uncultured Peptococcaceae bacterium | reverse complement strand
TAAAAAAATAATCATTGGAAACATGGTTATTGGAGGAGCTTCTTTAAATAAGCATTTGAAAAATGCGCAGGAGGATAATGCGGTCTATTCTTATTTTACAATAACATCAGACGGGATTGAGACTAGGAAGAAAAACGTAAGGTTAAGTGCGGTTCTTAAAAACGAAAAATGGGACTACATTAGCCTCCAGCAGCATAGCCCGGTATCTGGTAAGTATAATGTAATTATGGAAAGCTTACCAGATTTGGTGGCGTATGTAAGGAGGCTTTCTCCTCATTCTGAATTGATATATCACCAAACATGGGCTTACGAAAGCACATCCGATCATAAGCGATTTGTAGATTATGACAGGGATCAGATGAAAATGTATCATTCCATTGTTGATGCTTCAAAACGTGTTGCTGAATTGGGATACTTTGAACTTCTTGTGCCGGCTGGGACAGCCATTCAAAATGGACGAACGTCGGAGATAGGGGATAGGTTTACCAGGGATGGGTTTCATTTAAATAAGGATTATGGACGTTTTACAGTGGCCTGTTGTTGGTATGAAATGCTATTTGGTAAAGATGTTCGGGAGAACCCTTTTAATCCGGGTAATCTTTCTGGCTATGAGGCTGAAGTAGCAAAAGAAGCTGCTCATGCAGCTGTCAAAGTCCCCTTTAATGTTACGCCAATTAAGTCCAAAAAGGAGCATGACGCAACAATAGATTCTGAGAACGGAGGAATTCAGGTACAAAATAATTTGTCGCTCACTGGTACGGCCACGGCAAGTAGCTCCACAAATGGATATGAAGCCAATCGAGTTACCGATGGCAATGTAGGTACCTATTGGCGGAGTGGGAAAGAAGACAAGAACCCTTGGGCTATAGTGAAGCTTCCAGGGGCTACCGAGATTGTACGGATAGGGGTCAGAACAGGAAATGTTGGTCCAGCAGTCAGTGATTTTAAGCTACAGTTTATGCACAATGGAGCATGGAAAGATATTTGGAAAATGTCGGGCAATACTGAGGACTATCTGATAGTAGGTTTTGATAAACCGGTATTGTCGGATCGGATCCGTTTTATTACTGACTCCCCGGAACCGGTAGAACTTGTAGAACTAGAGCTATACGGACAGGTCTACGTAGATAGTACTGCCGCAGATGTGAAAAAGATACTGGTCAATCAGAGCGGCTATAACCTGAATCGTATCAAGCGATTTTCCGCCCCAACTATAGTAGGTCAAATGGAATTTCAGGTTCTTACTATGCCAGAGGGTAAGGAAGTGTACCGAGGCAATTTACAGGATGGCGTTGGTGATTTTTCAGATTTTAATCCAACTTCGGAAAGTGAGTATGTAATCGCAGTAGGAGAACATCGTTCTTATCCTTTTCGTATTGGTGTTAACTGGCTGGAGCGGGTGACTTATCGGAATATGGTAGATTTTATGGTGGGTGCACGTCACTATGTGGGTACTACCAAACTCATACGGCCGCTTTCGTGGGAATGGCGGGATGGCGATTTTTTTCATTGGGCGCAACAGAGCCTAGTGTCCTTGTATATGTCCAATCCCGAAGCTTTTAACCGAATGGAACCAACGGTTCGCTATGTTCCTAATGGCGATTTTCCGGAAAAATATACCGGTAAATGGGGGGCTTTGCATCCTTATCTTCCCGAAGCACCGGATATCGTCAAGTTGATCCATTGGGATGCGGATGTGAAAATTAGCCAACAGCTGGAACATGAAATGCAAAAGGCTGAACTTGCTTATTTTCTATATGCGTGGCCGTCTTTGAAACAATGGCTTCCCAAACAGAATTTTGATGTGGTGTATGCTTACTTAAAGACAAAATGGTCTAAAAGCGAAGTTGAAGCCTATTCTACCACACAATACGATCAAAGCTCCAGTCATGACCTGCTGGCTTTGAAAACCAAACTCGGCACGACCAAAGGGGAGCTTCCTCCGGGGTATTCCGTGATTCCGAACCTCATGATGTATGAAGTGGCAAAAAGTCAAGGCGAAAAGGATGCAGAGAAATATTTTAAAGCAGCATACAACCAGTTGGAGTGGATGATCCAATATCTGGATTGGAATGATCCGATGACGACCAAAGGACAACGGATGTCGGAACATATCACGATGCGTGCCTTCGCATATTTCTTTCACAAATATCCTGACAGGCTTCCTAACGGACTAGGGGAAAAAGTGGAAGATTGGGCAAAAGTTATGATATCGCGGTCGGATAATTACTGGGATTTTCGTCGATACAGTGATGAGGAATGGACACCCCCGAGCTGGAACGAGACGGGCAACGTACTGGGTTTTCCCGCTGCGGCATTCTCGGCGATGAGTATACTGAAAGATAATCCGCTTTGCAAGAGATTAGAAGAGTTGGCATGGGCGCAC
>CAZVLC010000290.1:0-2390 GCA_964627885.1 uncultured Peptococcaceae bacterium | reverse complement strand
TCTTCCTACCATTATAAGCGTTGTCTCTAAGTTCAATACAGGAAATTGGTTTAATTATGCTAAAATTATGCCTCGCATTTACTGGATTATATTCGCGGCAATTATTTGTATATGGCTCCTTGCATCGATAATTTATAGAAGAAAGAAATTGGTGGATGAGCTTAATATGGAACATTAAAGTACCTGCACCTCCTCCGTGGAGCGATTCTGAAAGCCTTAACACCAATAGAGTTGAAGCAGATACGCCTCCAAGATGCCCGAAATGCAAAACAGAAATCGAACAGAGCAGTTCTTTTTGGGGCGGATACATATGGCGATGCGTCGCGTGCGGTTATCGAAAGAAAAGCAAAGATAGCTATTATAAAGAGGCCAAAAGAGTGGAGAAAATTGCAAAAAGGGAGCTTGAAAAACAGACTGAAAATGAGAGCCGAAATTAAAGGACATTGGGCGAATAATGAGGTGATTGGATTTGATAAATATACCACTCTCAGAACAACAACTTCAATCAATCTGTGCAGTTTTGGCGGATACCAACAGGGGTCTGACAAAAACAGAGCTTACTCATACTCTTCAACATTGTCGAATTACAGCTATTGATGATGGTAAAAGAAATATTGGTAATGGCATGTATTATTAAATTGGCCTTAATAAAAGAGACTGGTTATATAACTGCTTTGCAAATGAAATCAATGCGCAGCAAACATATATGCGAATTTATGAGTTTGTTGAAAGTGCTTTAAATCCCATTAGCTATACTTCAGCTGAAAAACGAGATAAATATCAATGGCGTTATGAAGAAATAAACAAGGTTTTGTTGCTGGTTGGGTTGCAAATACAAAAGGATGGTAAAATAGCCAATACCCCCAAAGCGGCGACATTGGATGAGGTTGACCGTCGCGCAAATAGCTTGCATAAGAAACTTTATGATAGATCTATTCACTCTGAGGTTATCAAATACTGCATTAAAGATTACTTGCGAAAAGATTATTTCGATGCCGTGTTTGAAGCATCGAAGGGACTGGCAGAAAGGGTAAGACAGATATCAGGGCTCACAAAAGATGGCGGAGAACTATTCCAGACCGCATTCTCGACAAAAGACCCTTATTTATTTTTTAAAAGGTGAATTGGAAAGTAGAAGAGGCGAAAGCACTGGATATTTTAACTTTGATTTCGTTCGCCCATAAATATCTTGACGAATGTCATCGTATACCAAACAAATAGACAGAAACAAGTCTGTAAATAGAACTCCTGCTGAAGCCAGACGTATTAATGCTGAAGTAAAGAGTTTGGCTACAAGACTAAATGGAGAAACGATGAAAGGATCGCGATGGCTATTATTGCATGAAATAGCAATGCATCAGTTAATTGACAGCCGATTGATGCCTACCATAGCCACTGACCCTTTTTTCACTGAACTAACAACACACAAAGTATCTTTTTATAAGGGCATAAGTAAAAAGAAATAATATTTATCCCACCTTACGAACAACCAGCGGGTGGGCGGTTCAAATCCGATCACCCGCTCTACTTTAATAGAGAAAATGTCTGATCATCCGAACACCAGTCGATCATTGCTCCAGTTTTTCCGAAAGGCACGAAAGTAAGGCAAACCCCTTAAGAAAATCACATCTCAAACGTCGAAGCGTCCCTCCATGTCCAATCCTTCCTTAAGTGCCTAATTGATTCGGCAAGCTTAAACAAGGCCAGATCTTTCTTTTTCGCTTCAATCATGACATCAAGCTCTTGCGCAAAAGGCCGGCATAACTCCATAAATTCAACAAAACTCTGTGCGTCAATATAGTCAGCGTGCTTTTTATCTTTCGCGGCATTTCTGGGGCTGGAAAAATGAATCTTCACCGGAAGAGTCTCGCCACGCCATGTGTCCAAGATATTAGGCAAAAGCTGTCCAAGCTCGTTTCCCTCATTATTGCAGAGATGATGATGCACATCCAAAACCATCGGAATTCCAAGCTTTTGACAGAGTCGCAACGTCTCTTGGGCAGTAAACGATTTATCATCATTTTCAAGAATTGTTTGCGCTGTTATTTCCGCCGGAAAGCTCTTGTAATGAGCTATAAATCTCTCTAAAGCAGCTTCCTTCCCTCCCGCCGCACTACCAACATGTAGTACCATTTTCCCCAGGGGGTACTCCAAATCCCGAAAAAGGTGCACATGGAACCACAAATTTCTTTGCGTATTTTCTACAACTTGCTCATCTACGCTGTTTAGCACATTAAATTGATCGGGATGAGTACATAGCGGAACAAGCGCAGAGGTTATCCGGTAAAAATGAATCTCTTTTTTCTTGTTATACTCCAAAATCTGCTTTAGCGCCTTTAAATTAGCATAGGTAACCTGTTTAAGTTTATTCATTTTTTCTTCCGCTTGTA
>CAZVLC010000289.1:0-2395 GCA_964627885.1 uncultured Peptococcaceae bacterium | reverse complement strand
CAAGAGCAGTACAATAGAAGTTAAATATACATAATAAAAAGAACGCTAAAAAAGGAAAGGAAGGGTATCCAAATGAGCATAATCGAAGAAATCAGAGAAAAAGCCAGAAAGAACCAACGCACCATTGTTTTAGCCGAAGGGACGGAAGAACGTACCGTCACCGCTGCCGGAGTGATTGTGCAGGAAGGGATAGCCAAGATAATTTTACTTGGTAAAGCTGCGGAAGTAAAGTCTGTAGCGGAAAAAGTGGGGACAGATCTTTCCAAAATTACGGTAATTGATCCGGTTCAGTCCGAAAAGTATCCGGGGTATGCGGCCGAGTTGTATGAACTAAGGAAAAAGAAGGGGCTCACCGAGGAACAGGCGCGGCAGTTATTAACCAATACGCTCTATTTTGGGGCCATGATGATTTATAAGGGAGAAGCTGATGGGATGGTGGCCGGGGCGCAAAATACAACCGGTGATGTTTTACGTCCGGCGCTGCAGATTATTAAAACAGCCCCCGGAATTTCCTCTGTATCAGGTGCTTTCATTATGGTTAGCCCCCGCCAAGAATATGGAGAAAATGGGGTCATGCTTTTTGCTGATTGTGCTGTGAATCCTAATTCCACCGCTGAACAATTGGCTGAGGTAGCGGTTGTTTCTGCCCGGACCGCCAGGGCTTTGGTCGGATTTGAACCAAAGGTGGCCATGCTTTCCTTCTCGACGAAGGGCAGCGCAAAACATGAATTGGTCGATAAGGTTACAGAGGCAACCCGAATGGCTAAAGAAAAAGATCCAAACTTAATTGTGGACGGAGAATTACAGGCTGATGCGGCTATAGTCCCAAAGGTAGGTGCTTCCAAAGCTTCCGGCAGTACTGTGGCAGGTCAAGCTAATATTTTGGTTTTCCCTGACCTCCAGTCCGGTAATATCGCTTATAAATTAGTTCAACGTTTTGGTGGGGCTGAGGCAATTGGACCGATTCTGCAGGGAATGGCCAAGCCGGTTAATGATTTATCCAGAGGGTGTAGTGCCGAAGATATTGTCAATACTGTTGCGATTACGGCTTGTCAATCGATTGGTTAGTTTCCTTGACAAGAGTCGCGGAGATTTGTATAATATAATGGCTTACTTATATACAGGGGTGTGCACCGTATGAAAATCTATATCGGCAGGTTGCGTAAGGAACCTGGGGCTAGAGAGGATTTTGATTTTACACTTGATGCTTGGCCTGAACTGGGGGAGGTGCCTTTTACTAAGCCCATTTCCGTACAGGGGAATATCACTAATACAGGTGGAGACTTTCTAGACTTGGTGATGCGCATTAATACGGAAGTAGAACTTCCGTGCAGCAGATGTTTGGAACCGGTTATTGTATCTTTAGAGCTGATAGCAACCGAACAATATTGTCACGAAGAAGATCGGGGCAAGTATTTCGGAGATGCCGAAGCAGAAAGCATTCCGGAGGTTATATTCTTAAAAGAAGAATGGCTTGATTTGGAGCCCGTTGCACAGAAAAATCTTCTGCTGAATATCCCAATGCGAGTGCTATGTATGCCTGATTGTCCGGGACTTTGTCCGAATTGCGGGCAGAATTTAAAAGAAGGTCAATGTGCTTGTCCAAAACATCAGCCGGATCCTCGTTTCGAGGTGCTGACACAACTGCGAAAGAAGTTAAAACCTTAAACCTTGCAAAGGTTAGTATGATTAGTGTGAGTTTATAGTGTATGGGAGGTGCGTGAAATGGGAGTACCACAGAACCGTCGTTCTAAAGCGAGGAACCGTCGGAGAAGGGCTGAAATCATGAAAATAGAAGCCCCGAAATTTAACGAATGTCCAAAATGCCATGAAATGAAGCAGCCACACCGGGTTTGCCCCTCTTGCGGTTATTATAATAATCGTGAGGTTGTTGCTCAAAAAGCTGAATAGGACAAAAAAGTACGACGTAGACGTAAAGAAAGAAAAGGAGAGCCAATTGCTAGGCTTTCTTTTTTTATTTTTTTTAATTATCATTTTCATTTTGCTATTTTTTTCTTGCCAAAAGCAGTAATTTTATTTATACTAGGTATTGGGACCTGGTAATAACAAAGGAGAGAAGAAGATGAACGGCTGGGATGAAGAGCGTACAAGACACGATAACGCCAAAATCAAGAAAGAAAAGCGGCAGCTGCAATTACATAAATTAATAACAGATAATCCTTTTGTAACCGATGATGAGTTAGCTGCTCAATTTGCCGTTTCCGTTCAAACCATCCGATTAGATCGAGCCAGATTAGGGATTCCGGAGCTTCGGAAAAGAACAAAACAGGTCGCCGAACAGGTCCATCAGAAGGTGCGTTCGATGGTGGCTGATGAAATTATGGGAGATTTATTGGAAGTTGATGGTTTGACAAAGGAGCGCCTGCTTAAAGCT
>CAZVLC010000288.1:0-2398 GCA_964627885.1 uncultured Peptococcaceae bacterium | reverse complement strand
GTCTGCTTCATCCTGATTAAATGTTCTTACACCATAAACATAATCGTATAATATATAGCCATAAAGTTCCTCATTACCATTTACAGGTCCTATACCGTCTGGTACTTTAATATAGTCTTTCCATAGTGGGGCATTTTGGATTTTTTCCATAATGGTACCAGCAAGTAAAATATCCAAGTCCTCAAATGTAAATTGGATTAGTTCACCTTTTTCATTTTTATAGAAAAAACCATACCTAAAATAGTAATAATGATCAGGATTAACTAATGAATTAGCAACTAAAGATTGGAGGATACGGGATACGATGTATAAATATTTACGTACACACGAAAAACGAATGCTGGATTTACTTGATTCCAGTCAAGAGCAGGATTGGGAAACCATCAAAGCTTACCATCTGGCTCAGATCGGTTTCATGCAACACGAAAGGCTCATTCATCTGATTGTGACATTTGCGTTTGCCTTCCTGACATTAGGCTTCTACATAATCTCCATAAAATTTCCAACTGTTGCAATAGCTGTTCTGGCATTAATTCTTACGGCCTTAGAATCATTCTATATTTTTCACTATTATCGGTTGGAAAACGGCGTTCAAAGGTGGTATGAAATATATAACCGTATTTGCGAAAGATGCTAAGTGACAGCCTAATAGAATGCCGATGCTTGCTCTAGCAAAAAATCACCCCCTAAAGGGTGATTTTTTATTACTATTTATTAATCTCTGCCCAGCAGGTTTGATACCCCAATCCCACCGAAAAGACCTCCCTCACCTTTGTTGTCTCCACCACCTTTTCTGCTCGCGGCCTGCATCCGGTTAGCCAGACGGCTGAAAGGAAGAGACTGTAACCATACTTGTCCGGGCCCTTTCAGTGTAGCAAGAAACAGTCCTTCGCCCCCAAAGATAGCACTTTTTAGGTTGCCGGAGAATTCAACATCATAGGTTACCCCTTCGGTCATAGCTACCAAACAGCCGGTATCCAGCTTGAGAATTTCCCCAACCCCCAGCTCTTTTTTGATGATGGTCCCACCAGCATGGAGGAAAGATAACCCGTCACCGATCAGGCGCTGCATAATAAAGCCTTCTCCTCCAAATAAACCTGCCCCGATTTTCTTCTGAAACGCTATTTCAATGGCAATCCCTTTGGCCGCACATAAGAACGCATCCCGCTGGCAAATCAACTGCCCCTGATATTCACTAAGGTCCAGAGGAATTACTTTACCCGGATAGGGTGCCGCAAAGGCCACCGCTGTTTTTTGGGAACCATGATTGGTAAAAGTAGTCATAAAAATACTTTCCCCAGTCAACGCCCGTTTCCCAGCACCCAAAACTTTATCCATAAATCCTTTATCTTTATCCCGCTCCGAGCCGTCTCCGAATACCGTATCGGATTCAACCGAACCGTCCATATACATCATGGCTCCGGCTTCGGCCACAACTGTTTCGCCCGGGTCTAAACTTATCTCCACAAACTGCATGTCATCACCAAAGATTTGGTATTCGATCTCATGGGCTTTACGCACTATTAATTCCTCCTCCATTTTTTTGCCCTAAAACTTAAGCCTAGTTTTTATACTTTTCATACGCTCTTAAGGCAATTAAAACAGCTTGTTCACGCGTACAATTATCCTTCGGAGCAAAGCGGTTATTGCCGACACTGCCCATTAAACCGTTTTTCGCCATGAACTTGACGTTACCGACAAAATAGGATTCAATCGCACTCTCATCCGCAAAAGTAGTGGCCCCCTCCGTAGACAAATCTACGGCAGGATTAATCACTTTTACCGCCCTGTTCAGCATCGCCGCCATCTGTTCACGGTTAATCAACACCTGCGGAGCATATTGGTTGTTCCCTACCCCGGCGACAATCCCCAATTGGAACGCTTTCAGGATTTCCGGATTAACAGTATCGGTAAACGTAGTGGCAGGAGCTGGGGTTGCCTTTGTGCCGGTATATATTTCATACAACCTTGTGGCCAATTCCGCAAATTCTTCCCGGGTAATCGGCGCGCTCATGTTCCCCTTGATTCTGTCGGTGATCAGCCCATAGTTTTGCGCCTTATCCAGATCATTCAACGCCCAACTGGAAGCACCCTGATAGAAGGACGGTGAACCTATTTCTATTACATTGGAGAAGGGGGATTTTACAATGGAGCCATCGGGCTTTTGCAGCTCGAAGAATGCCCGGAAATAGTATGTATTTTCCTTGATGTTAATCTCTCCCCAACCACCTTCATCAATGGGATCCACATCCACATCATCCGTCAACGAATTATCACCTTTTTGAAAAGGCTCCACTCCAGCCAGCTCTGTGGCCCATTGGCCATTACGGACTTTCCAGTCCAGTTTGGTCCATACGGCGGTCATCTTGTTTGCATCCTCCACACTGGTGGGAATCCC